>CAISJH010000546.1 GCA_903885585.1 uncultured beta proteobacterium | reverse complement strand
GGCCGTCCAGCGGCCGGCTTCCTCGTCGTGCTCGAACATCGGGAAGTCCACCACCCAAAGCGGCGCCCAACGATCTTCGAACAAGCCCTTGGAGCGGCCGAAGTCGCTGTGGCCCACCTTCACGCGCAACGCGCCGATGGCGTCGTTCACCACCTTGGCCTTGTCGGCGCCAAAGAAGAGGAGGTCGCCGTTGCAGGCGCCGGTCTTGGCGATGATCTGCTCGATGGCACTGTCGTGCAGGTTCTTGACGATGGGGCTTTGCAGGCCGTCACGGCCCTTGCCGGCGTCGTTGACCTTGATCCAGGCCAGGCCCTTGGCGCCGTAGATCTTGACGAACTCGGTGTAGGCGTCAATCTCGCCACGGCTCATCTCGCCGCCCTGGGGCACGCGCAGCGCCACCACGCGGCCGCCCGGGCTGTTGGCGGGGCCGGAGAAGACCTTGAAGTCCACATCTTTCATCACCGAGGTGAGCTCGGTGAACTCGAGCTTCACGCGCAAGTCGGGCTTGTCGGAGCCGTACTTGGCCATCGCATCCGCATAGCTCATCACCGGGTACACCGGCAGCTCCACGCCCATGGCGCGGCGGAAGACATGGCGGATCATGGCCTCGGTGATGGCGCGGATCTCGTCCTCCTTCAGGAACGAGGTCTCGATATCGATCTGCGTGAATTCGGGCTGGCGGTCAGCGCGCAGGTCCTCGTCGCGGAAGCACTTGGTGATCTGGTAGTAACGGTCGAAACCCGCCACCATCAGCAGCTGCTTGAAGAGCTGCGGGCTCTGCGGCAGCGCGAAGAAGGTGCCGTCGTGCACGCGGCTGGGCACCAGGTAGTCACGCGCGCCCTCGGGCGTGCTCTTGGTGAGCATGGGCGTCTCGATGTCGACGAAGCCCTGCTCGTCCAGGAACTTGCGCACCTCGATGGCCACACGGTAGCGCAGCATCATGTTCTTCTGCATCGCCGGGCGGCGCAGGTCCAGCACGCGGTGCGTCAGGCGCACGGTCTCCGACAGGTTGTCGTCGTCCAGTTGGAACGGCGGGGTAACGCTGGCGTTGAGCACCTCGAGCTCATGGCACAGGATCTCAATCTTCCCGCTGGTGAGGTTGGCGTTCTCGGTGCCGGCCGGGCGCGGGCGCACCAAGCCCACGATCTTGAGGCAGAACTCGTTGCGCACGCCTTCGGCGGTGCGGAACATCTCGGCGCGGTCGGGGTCGCAGACGACCTGCACCAGACCCTCGCGGTCGCGCAGATCGATGAAGATCACGCCGCCATGGTCGCGGCGACGGTGGGCCCAGCCCATCAGGGTCACGGTCTGGCCCATCAGCGTCTCGCTGACCAGGCCACAGTAGGTCGTTCTCATTGGGAATGCTCCAAAAAACTGGGGAGGTGTCTTGAGGCCCGCGGCCAGCGTTGGGCTCGGCCCGGGCGGGGTGGCAGACGCACAGCGCCTGCGGGGGATCGGCGGGGGCGGCTCGGCGGGGAGGGGCCCGGGGAGGCCCTCAGGACTGAACGCAGGCCGGCGCGTTCAGCCCCGCGGATTGGGGTCGGCCTCCCCCGGCCGGGCCGGTGGGGGCGAAGTGGGTGGAGGCACCACCACCCCCATGGAGATGATGTACTTCAAGGCCTGGTCCACGCTCATGTCCAGCGAAACCACGTCG
>CAISJH010000545.1 GCA_903885585.1 uncultured beta proteobacterium | reverse complement strand
GTCGCGGCGGGTCCAGTCGGCCCGCAGCAGCAGCACCCGCTTGGTCTTGAAGTCGGCCATCACCTCGGCATCGGCCAGTGTGGTGCGCTTGTTGAACTGGCAGGTCACGCACCACGCCGCCGTGAAGTCCACGAAGACCGGGCGGCCACTGGCCAGCGCCGCCTGCACACGCTCAGCAGACCAGGGCTGCCAGCCGTCGGCCTCGATGACGCCGGAGGTGCCCATTCCCTGACTGGGTGCGGCCCCGGCGGCCGCAGGGGCCGTGCCGACCTGCAGCGCGGGCCATGCCCAGGCCAGCGTGACCAGCAACAGCAGGCCCGACGTGCCCAGCCAGAGCGCGCGGGTGATGGGCCTTCTGGCCGGCAGCCCCCAGGCCCAGGCGGCAAAGGCGACGGCCAGCAGCGCGCCCAGCAAGCCCGCCACGGCATCCACGCCCACCTGCTGACCCAGCACCCACACCAGCCAGACGACTGTGGCGAACATGGGAAAGGCCATGAGCGTCTTGAAGGTGGCCATCCAGGGGCCTGGTCGAGGCAGTGCGCGGGCCAGTGCAGGCCAGGCGCTGGCGGCCAGGTAGGGCAGGGCCATGCCCAGGCCCAGCGCCGCAAAGATGGCCAACGCCTGCGCCGTCGGCAGGCTGACCGCCAGGCCCAGCGATGCGCCCATGAAGGGGGCGGTGCAGGGCGAGGCCACGGCCACGGCCAGCACCCCCGTCAGAGCCGAGTCGACCACCGGGTGGCGCGCACGGGCAGCGGCCCATGAACCCGGCAGGAGGTTGCCGAACTCGAAGACCCCCGCGAGGTTCAGGCCGATCAGCGTGAACAAGGCCGCCAGTGCTGCCACGAAGCCCGGCGACTGCAACTGAAAACCCCAGCCCAATTGCTCGCCGCCAGCGCGCAGGGCCAGCAGCACGCCCGCCAGCGCCAGAAAGCTCGCCACCACGCCGGCCGTGTAAGCGAGTCCGCCTGCCAGCAGTGCGCGGCGGTCCTGCGCATGCGACGCGAAGCCAAACACCTTGAGCGACAGCACCGGAAACACGCAGGGCATGAGGTTCAGCAGCGCGCCCCCCGCCAGGGCCAGCAGCAGGGCCCAGACCAGGGATGTCGGGCCCTCGCCGCCGCCTGCCAACACGGATCCGCCTGGGCCATGCGCCGGCGCTGGCGCACCGGCTCCTGCGGCCGGCCACGCACCGCTGACCTGCACCGCCAACTGCACGCCTGCGGTAGCGCCTTCACGCGTCAGCACCGCAGGAAGGAGTGCTGGGCTCTCGCTGCGCTGGGCAGACAGGGGCACCAGCGCCACCCAGGCCCCGCCCTGCCACGAGGCGGTGGGTCGAGCGGCGTTGTCGATCACGCCCGCCGTCTCCGGGAAGAACTTCAAGTGCTGGCCCTGCCAGTCGGCGGGCAGGCCCTGCACTGTGACCTGCAGGGCCTGGCCCTGCACCTTGGCTTGGGCTTGGACTTGCGGCAACGTAAGAGGTGTGGCTGCGCGGGCGGCGTCGAACAGCGCGGCGTGCTCCACGATGGCTGTCCGTGCCGGAAGGTCCAGGGCGAACTCGCCCGACTCGGGAATGCACACGTCCTTGCACACCAGCCACTGCGCTTCCAGCCGCACGGGCAAGGACGAACCTTGAAAGCCCGCAGGCACGCTCACCTGCACGGGTAGCAGCAAGGTGCCTTCGTAGCCGAAGTTCATCAACGGCCCCACCGGCAATGGGTTGGGCGTGGGCCAGGCGATGTCGCCAGCGGCAAAGCCGGCCGGCAGACTCCAGGTGAGGGTGGTGGGCAGCCCCGAGTCGCCGGGGTTTTTCCAGTAGGTGTGCCAGTGCGGCTGATGCTCGATGCGCAGGCCCAGCCACAGTGGCTTGCCCGCAGCCACGCCCTCGGGCGCGTGGGCCACGAGGGTGGCGCGGACCTGGTCGGTCTTGAGTTCCGACGACGAGGCCGCCCACGCATGACTGAAGCCGCCACAGGCCAGCGCCACGCCCAACAGCGCGAGGTTCGCAGCGCGGTGCGCAGTCTGTTTCAAGGCAGGTGCGTGACGCATGGCCGCCAAGCCGATCGCGCTTCTCAATATCATCAGCAGGTTCATTCGCTCGCTCATCGGTGCATCGGCACGCAGGCCTCGCCAATCCTCTCACGCCAGACGCTGCACTGCACACCCGTGACGGCTCCCGGATACCGGAGCGCACGGCAGGGCCAAAGTGGTGAACCCCGGGTTACCACGTATACTCCTGTGGTTTGCCCCTGACGCCACATCCGCGCACATTGCCATGTCCGACCGGACTCTCCGATCAGACCCCTGGCGCGACGAAGGAGATGCGGCGGGGTACGAGGACTTCAAGCCCTTGACCCGTCAGGAAGCGCAGGCCCTGCGTTCAGCTATGCCATCCGTTTCTCCATGGCGGGTGGTGAGGTTGCAAGCGCTGGTCGGCGTTCTGGTGGCTGCTCTGGCAGCGGTCATCTTTGGCGAGCAATCGGTGGGGCTGTC
>CAISJH010000544.1 GCA_903885585.1 uncultured beta proteobacterium | reverse complement strand
GTCGGGCACGCTTGATGAACCGCCCGTACCCTGGATGCCCATGAACTTAGCCAGTACGCCCATCGTGCCGCGCATGCCGTCGGCCATGGCGCCACGATCCAGCTCAGAAAAAGGAACGCCCCCTTGCATCAGTGCGCGGGTGTAGTAAACCGCGCCGGGCACACCGTGCTCGACGCGAATGGTCTCCCAAGCAACATCCAGTTCCTCGGCCACCAGCGCGGCCAGTGTGGTGTGGATGCCCTGGCCCATCTCCGCTCGCGGGGTAATGAGGGTCACGCCCTGAGCGTCTATGCGCACGTAGGGCGTTATCGCGCTTGCGCCCTCTGGCAGGTTGGCGAGCAACGGGTTCGCGTGCGGCTGCCTGTACTTGTAGACACCGAACACGACGCCGCCCGCCACGACAGCCGAGCCGATGAGGAAGCCACGGCGAGCTATCGCGCCCACCTTGCCAAGCTTGCGTACTTTGCTGGCTGGGCTGCTCGTTTTCTCGTTCATGCGTGTGCTCCCTTTAGGCGCTTGGCTGCATCGTGGATAGCAGCGCGGATACGCGGGTAGGTGCCGCAGCGGCACAAAGTGCCTGACATGGCTGCATCGATGTCCGCATCGGTTGGAGCGCCGTTTCCCTTGAGCAGCGCAGCCGCGCTCATGATCTGGCCCGACTGGCAGTAGCCGCACTGCGCCACCTGATGCTTGACCCACGCCGCTTGCAAGGCGTGCAGCGTGTCTGGCGTACCCAGGCCCTCAATGGTTGTCACGGGGCCATTCACCGACCCCACCGGCGTCACGCACGAGCGCACAGCCTTGCCGCCAATATGCACCGTGCAGGCGCCGCACAGCGCCGCGCCGCAGCCGTACTTGGTGCCGGTCATCTTCATCTCGTCCCGCAGCACCCACAGCAAGGGCATCTCGGGTTCGACGGCTACCTGGTGGGGTTTGCCGTTTACGGTCAACTCCATGCACAGCTCCTGAATTTGAGTAGGACGCACTGTGCCGCCGGGATGCCCTTGATGCACTGGCCGAAAGCGCCAAAGCACCGCCGAGGACGACAAATCACATTTCTCAGGAATTGGCGCCTTTGGCCAGTGGCTCGGCGCGTTTGGCCACCTAGACTTGCGCCTCGCCAGTTGTCGCGCTGTATGGCGCTGATGAACCCAATCCACGTTGCGCCAAACAAGATCCCTATGGGACAAGCCTCGCACTCGCCGATGACCGCTGCTTCTGCCGCATCGCCGCTAGGCGCGCGGGGTTATGCCGTGCAGCCCGGATGGAGGCTGCTGATGCAGGACTTGGGTATCCGCCCCGACGCAGTGCTGCGCCGCGCGCAGCTGCCTGGCGACCTGCTGGTGCGCAGTAACACCAGTCTGAGCTCGGCTGAATACTTCGCTCTTTGGCGGGCCATCGAAGCGGAGGTCGAGTCCAGCACGCAAGCTGCCGCTGAATCGCAGAGCGGTGCGACCGCGCAGCCGACGCCACTGCGCATTACGCAGGCCCTGTCGGCCGACTGGTTTGACCCCGTGCTGTTCTCTGCGTTGTGCAGCGCAGACTTGGTGGGCGCGCTGGGTCGCATCGCCAAGTACAAGCGCCTGATCTGTCCGATGCGTCTGGAGATCGAGTCCACCGCACGCCGCACCGCGCTGACGATGCATTGGATCGACCCCGGCGCCACGCCCCCTCCAGTGCTGGTGGCCTTCGAGCTGGCTTTCTTCGTGCAACTGGCACGTATGGCCACGCGCACGACGATGAGCCCGCTAAGCGTAGCCAGCCCGATTGCGCTAGAGCCACGCGCGGCTTACGAAGCCTTCTTCGGCGTGCCGGTATCGCGCGGCCAGGCGCCGCGGCTGGTGTTCAGCGTCCAGGACGCGCGCCGCCCGTTCCTCACGGTCAACCCGAGCTTGTGGTCATTCTTCGAGCCTGCCCTGCGCCAACGCCTGTCCGAGCTGGACGCCGAAGCCCAGGTGAGCGACCGCCTGCGCAGCGCGCTGTTGGAGGCGTTGCCCGCCGGAGATGCATCCATGGATGCACTGGGGCGTCGCCTCGGTCTGAGCCCGCGCACCCTGCAGCGTCGCCTGCAGGCGGAAGGCACGAGTTTCCAACGAACGCTGGACGAGGTGCGCACCGAGCTGGCGCGGCATTACCTGGCGCAATCCAACATGAGCGGGGCCCAGATCTCGTTTCTGCTTGGCTTCGAAGACCCGAATTCCTTTTTCCGCGCATTCCAGCGCTGGACCGGTACCACCCCCCGTGAGGCCCGACCGACATGGCAATGAATTCATCCCTTGCCAACCCCGAACTGCTCAACGCGATGCAGGCGTATTTCCAGGGTGAGAAGACTGAGGCGCTGGTGTTCATCCTGCCGATCGGGCTGCTCAGCCTGGTTTTCGGTGCCTGGCTGTGGACCGACAGCACGGGCGGCTTCATGCGCGGCGTGGCCGTCCCGTTTCTGGCGATGGGGCTGCTCATGGGCACCGTGGGTGGGGTGGTCGGTTACCGGACACCAGGACAAGCCGCGCGGCTCGAACAGTCGCTGCAGCAGTCGCCCGATTCAGCCCGCACCACGGTACAGGCCGAGTCCGCGCGCATGGCCAAGGTCGATGCTGCGTGGAAGTTCTATTTGGTGATGTGGGGCCTGATGGGCGTGGCTGGCTTGGTGCTGCGTTTTGCCACCACGGGTGGCTTCACCCAGGGCCTGGGTATCGCGCTGGTTTTGTTTTGCGGCATCGGGCTGCTGGTGGACGGCTTTGCGGAGCAGCGTACACATCCTTACATTGCGGCGCTTCAGACTGCTGGTCTGGGCAACCCGGAGGCGAAGTAACTTGAAAGAGATATGGTGCCCTTGATGGGTTGGACTTGGACCTAGTTTGGCTTTGCCGGTGTGTCGAGCAAATCCTCTCTCGAAGCGTCTATCTTGCAGTGTCACGACATGCAGTCCGGCACCATCTGGATGTCCCGGGAATGACCGTTTCCCCTAAGAAACTTGAGGTACCGTGAGATGCGGCTAAGGCCACCCGACAGGTCGCACACATCCATCCCTCGATGATCGACTTGCCAGCGTAAGGTACGTGGCTGTTCTATGGTGACGGAATCGGTCTTGCAGGCGTTACTGCAGTGCCGTTAGCAGGCCGTTGAAATATCACCGATGAACGCGAGCTCCACCATCGTGATTCGGGCCGACTCGGTCATACAGCGCGCGGGTTTCGCCAGATGGGTCCCAAACGGCCCATTCCGCAGTCATTCGGGTGCTTGGAAGAGGTCATTTCGACCTTCTGGCTGCTCATTGGGTGCACTGCGGGCGCAATTGCGCCAAGGTCCGCAGCCGCGTGAGGTTGTAAGCAGCCATCGTGAGGGTCAGCAACTGGTCGACCTTGTCCAGTCCCTGCACCATCACCTGCCGGATCGGGCCGATGAGCTTGCCCCAGCCGAAGCACTGCTCGATGCGCTTCCTGCTGCGCTGGCTGACCGCGTAGCCAGGGTGCCGGGTCGTGCGGCCGTCGATGGCGCTGCCTCCGATGCGGTTGAGGTTCTGCGCCACGTGAGGCGTGACGTTGATCTCTCGGCACGCCTTGACGAAGCCCCTGGTGTCGTAGGCCTTGTCCGCGCCGACTGTGACGCGTTTGCCCGGCCCCACGACGTCAGCCAGCATCTGTGCGGCCACATCACGCTCGGCAGTGCCGTCCGAGGCGCTGGCCTGCACGTTGACCACCAGACCATGCCTGTTGTCGGTCAGCACGTGGCCCAGGTAACTCGGCAGCGCAGGCGCTGCCTGGCTCTTGCGGTACAGCCGCGACTCGGGATCGCTCGTGGATTCGTGCGTGTCGTTGCTGCGCGGCTCCCCGCGCCAGTCCTCGGGCGGGCGCCCATCGTCCGTTCTATCCTTGCGCCGCATGCTCTTGTGGCTGGCCCAGGCTTGGATGAGCGTGCCGTCGACGCTGAAGTGCTCGCCCGACAGCAGCCCACGCTGCTTGGCCATCTCCACGGTGGCGTTGAAGAGCTCGGTGACCGCCTCGTGCTCGATGAGGCGGTCTCGGTTCTTGCTGAAGACCGAGTGGTTCCACACGGGGTCCTCGATGGCCAGGCCGACGAACCAGCGGAACAGCAGGTTGTACTGGATTTGCTCGACGAGCTGCCGCTCGCTGCGCACGCTGTAGAGCACTTGCAGCAACATGGCCCGCATGAGCTTCTCGGGCGCAATGCTCGGGCGGCCGCCCTTGACGTCGGCCTCGTACATCGCCGAGAACTTGCCGTCCATGGCAGCCAACGCGTCGTTGACCCAGGTGCGGATCGGCCGCAGCGGGTGTGTGGCCGGGACAAAGTCCTCCAACCTCACGGTCGTGAACAGGCTCTCGTTGTAGCTGTCAGCACCTCGCATCGGC
>CAISJH010000543.1 GCA_903885585.1 uncultured beta proteobacterium | reverse complement strand
TTCATTCAAAGGTCTTTAATTCATCTTTCATAAATGAAATACATTCTTATCTATGTACTTCTATCTATTCTCTCTGGGCATACTTTCGGCCATCTAGGCGCTGTGAATTCTAGTGGATGCAACAATCAAAAGAATGATTCATATCAGTGTCATTACACTGGAACTTCTGATTATTGTGCAAGCAACAGTGAGACTAGTAGTTCAGTTTCGCCCCATCGGCCGCATGAACAAAACAGGCATACCAAGAGTAGTAAAGACCGCACGGTATCGCGAAGCGCAGCAGCACGGCGCGCTTTTGTTAAGTCAAATGCTTGTCCCTCTACTGGGCATACAAAAGGGAAATGTCCAGGCTACCACGTAGATCATATCGTGCCCCTTGCTTGTGGAGGAGCTGACGCACCCAGTAATATGCAATGGCTCTCTGCTGAAGCTAATCTTAAGAAGGGCAGTATGGGATGCAAGAATTGAAACTACTTTGAATGCAAGTAGTTCGCCAGTAGCGACATGCAAAAAACAAGAAAGGATCCAAACAAAACAGCTACTGTCCAAACAGTGACATCTTCGATAAGGCTTCTTGGCTCAGGAAATCTACTATATATGGCTTTCAATGACTTATCTATTGCGCTCAGTTGGGCTCTGACTTCTTGCGAATTATCCAGGGCTTGATTTTCCCTTCTCCCAGATAAACCTTGCTGACCTCCGACAGTATCGTTTCTCAACTGTGTGGCCTGCTGATATTTAGTGCTTATGTCCCGAAATTTTGCTTCTAGCTGTTGTATGTATCCTGTTGACTGAGTGAGCTGTTGGGACAGTTGGGTGTTTCTAACGGAAATTGATTCGAGGTCAGCCTTCAAAGCATCAATAGTCACTTCGCTCTTGCTTTGATTCGACCTCAGTTCATTAACCGTGTGATGTATTAAGTCTAAGGCAAGTCCCTCGAGATCTCTAGCACTTGAAATATTCTGAACTTCTCGAGTGGCCAAAACAGTCTTCGGATCAAAGAACAAAATTCGCCCAGCAGATATAGATCCGATACTTGAGAAAAATTCATCTAAAAAAACTCGAACTGTAGAATCCAATTCGCCCGCAGCAGAGTGCACAACTGCCGACAGAGTCCTTTGATAAACTAACCCGAAAGAATCAACTACCAAGCGTAGATTATCGGGTTTTGTAAATGCTGGTATGAGAGTTTCCGTAACACTTACACTCAAACCCTCACAAAAGCTACGCAGGGACTCAAGTGTTCCGAAGACCCCAGGTTCGGTACAGCATTTAGCACTTAGTTCATCAAGAATTGTCCTTAAAAAATAGACGACCTCAGCGCCACCAGGATAGCTCGTATCGAACAAGATAGAAGCACCCATCGTGTGACCAAGCCTGCGGGCCCTGAACTCGTAGACTTGCCTAAAAATGGAAAGTTCGAAAAATAGCTTTCCTGATGGGTCTCTCTTTTGCAGTAATCTATAGACCTCAGCTCCCTCACTTACTTCCGCCTCGGCACTAGATAAGGCAAGTTGATCACTCGTATCAGGCGTGACAGAGCCCTGAGTAATTCTAAAGGCTCGAAAACCTTCTGCCGGACCAAAGACATTAAGGCAAATGAAAGCCATTCTAGCTCCTTAGCGCGTCCAAGAGCTTGTCAATTAGTGACTTCGGTTTTTTCTGCACATCTTTATAAAGAACACCGTGTCCGGCATTCGAATGAATTCGATCCCATAGTTTTCTGGGATACCTATTCAGAGAATATTTATCGTCTGATGGCAGTTGATTTAACCTGGCACCGTCCATGACACCTGCACAATACGCATTGATCTTGAGGTTTCCTGGTTGATTACTCATCGGCATCGCATTGAATTTATTCCATGCAAGCGGGAATTTGCTAGAGAGCTCATCAGATACTTCATTGTCGCGAGGATCCAAAAACGGATCGCTCGTAACACTACCGCACTTAATGTCCCACTTTGTCATAGTCAGTATATGATAATCCTCTCTGAAGTAACCTCTTCTGGTGGAAACGTATTCTTCAAGAGCTCCGACAAGCCCCAAGTCTGACTTTTGCATAAGTTCGGCATTGCCTGACGTGTGTCCGGCGTCACCGTATGAACCAGCTACGTATGGGGCGACGTAAAGTACTGTAATTGGATTACTAAACGTCTGCAAAAAGCCTTGAATAAGGCCTTTGAACTTTCGATAAGGACGGATATTAGTTTCATCGGGTGTGTACCACTCGCCTCGTCCTTCAAGAAATGCAAACTTGACTTGTTCTCCTGATGATTTTTGAAGTACTACTGGTACAAAGAACGGATGTTCGTCGAGAGTCGCTTTAGGTGCTGCGTTGCCTATCCACTGTTGGGCTGCGCGATAAAAAAGCGCCTGGCCTGCCTCAAGTGCGGCTCTTAGCTTAACATTTTGCTCTTGATCGTAGATCGTATCGTCGTACTCGATAGATGCTTCTGCCTGTTGATCAAGTCTCGGATAGTTCAATAGAGAAAGTAGTAAGGAAGTCTTCCCGCTCATCTGGCTACCGAACAATAGTATAGGATGTACTCCTTGCTCCTTGAACTTGACTGCTAATTCGTTACCCAATTCAATCTGTTCATTTATGTTGGTTTCGGCCCGATCCACTGATGAATAAGGTTTATCCTCTAGCATTGAAGTGGCTCCAACGCCCGTTGAATCAACTGAAGGAATCTCATCCTTTGTATCAGTGATTCCCTCCTCCTTCAGCGGAATAGCAGTCTGAGGGTCAACGCCAACTTGCTTGCGTGCAAAAATATTTTTTGAAGCCATGATAGGTGACTCAGAGCATTCCGGGCGTTCTGTGCGGGCCCAGGTTACGTCCTACAGGCTTGATTACCCGGACGAAGGCGGCAATTACAGCAAAGTCTAGTACAATTGCCAGAAAAACATAAATATAAGTCGCAATATCATTGAGGCGACTAATGACGAAAGGTATCACCTGGCCAATGTTTCCAAGTGAAGTTATAGAAGATATGTCAAGAAACTGAGGTATATCTTTATCCCGACCCTTTGCCCTGGATGATAACTCTTGGCGCAATCCAAGGTAGGTTTGAGCGACTGCCTCAAATTCGCTCCTTGCTGCGTACAAATCGCTATCACTGTTTATTTCTTTAGGAATCTTTGTTAAGCGTGACAATATATCACTTGCCCCGGCCTCGATATTCTCCTTTGCAATTATGTCGCTTTTCTTGGAGACGTACACCTGGCTAAGGCGCTTCCCTTCATCAATCTTTTTCCTATAGGTTTCAATAACTTGATCGACCTTGTCCTTGTCATTGAAGTTTTGGCAGTTATTTCCCAGACTCAACGGCTGGAAACCTGGAACCATCTGCTTAATTTGTTCAATAATCTGTGATGCTCTGGGCCCTTGGCCGCAGTTAACAGGGTTTTGTATTTCACGACGCAGATCACTTGTTAGAAGAGCGAGTCGTCTGTCATACTCATCGTACTCTTTTGTATCTATTAAGGCTGCGCCTTCCGACTTGAGTTTCGTTGTTGCTACGATCGCCTTGTCAATTTCGGAACGTACAACACTACTTCCTTGAAATTGCAAAAACATAGTATTGATCGTTCCTAGGGCACTTAGGTTCACCAAGAAGAAGAAGTACGCCAGTATTACTCCTTTGGCATGTGGATGATGTACCCTTTCAGATGCAATTGCCCAGCATAGTGACAATGCTATAAAAACAATTAATATAGCGGCAACCCAGGCTGTCGGCGCACCATACGGGGAAAACAAGGTTTTCCAGCCTCTGCCAATAATGAACGCAAAAACTATTGATATTCCTATGAGTGCTATTAGTGCCGGCTTATCGCCTGAGTTGGACCTTCTGTTCATAAACTATGCCCTTTCATCCCTGAAATTGAACTGTGAGTGGATCTCTAGTCTTGCGTACCAGATATTTGTGTGACTTGATGCTGACTGATTTCATCAAAAGCATTGAATGGGTGGTCTCGCATGCGGCAAGATTGAATCTTTAGGGATAACGTCATGAAGTTGTTTTAGGTATCGAAAAGCGTTGATGATTACTAGACACCAAAAAAAATGAATAGCGTTGCGCTTGCGGCATCCGTCGCCACGCCCACTGAAGACGTGTCGGAAAAGAAAGAGTCCTCTACTTTGATCATATCAATCAGCGTACTGTTGGTTTAGCGCTGTTGACTGGAGCAAACCCGAAGATCTGCCGCACGCTCTGCAAGTGTTCATCGACTCCAATGACGGGGGTCACGGTCTGCTTGTTGCGCCCATGGGCCGCGCGCCGATGTATTCCGCGAGGGCCCCACGCTGTGCGTTCGGCAGAATGTCGGCGTAGTCCCAAGTCCAGACAGCCGGAGCGGCGACTTTCAACATGGCCTGGTCCACATGACGTCAGGCATTGGCAGAGTGACTCGGCAAGATGTCGTGCTGAACCGCCGCCTCCGCCCGCCACACCCTCTTCTCCACCAGCGACGGAATCGTCTCAATCGCGCCCAGTGGCTCGATGCCCATCGCTGCCAGTCTGTCCAGAAGCTCCTGAAGCACCTCCTCCTTACGCAGGTGCCAGGTTGAAGCAAAGCAGCGCCAGAACGTCCAGCCGGCGCGCTCCAGTACCCGCTGGCGGCTCATGTCGGCAGCCCAGCGGTCGGGGCCGTGGAACTCGTCACCGTCGCACTCGATAGCCAGTCGTGCATCGTTGGTGCCCTCAACCACCATATCGATCCGGAAGGACCCCGCCTTCACCTGAGGCACCACGCGGAAGCCGCGGCTGTGCAGTTGCCCATAGACGTCGCGTTCGAAGCCTGACTCGCACTCGTCGATCAGGTTTCGCGTCTCACTGACGCTTCCGTCCAGTGGCTTGCTGAAGTGCTCGAGCAACCCCCGGCGAAGGTCGGCATGGGAGAGGTCGGACAGCTCGACGGAACGTACCAGCACCATCCGATCACGGGCACGGCTTGCCGCCACGTTGAAACGTTGCTCGAACATGTTGCCGGACAAGGCTTTGCAACTCGCAGGGTCCACCACCATCGACAGGAACATGATGTCGCGCTCGCTGCCCTGGAACACGCGGGCGTCTCCGCAGGCGAAGTTCCGACGGATGAGCTCCATCGCATCCACGCGCTGCCTCACGACCGTGTCGATGTGCTTGGCTTGATCCGGCCCCAACAAGGAAACGACCCCCAGGCTTCGGCCGGCGAACTGGGGGTTCGACACGATGGCCTCAATCTCATGCGCTATCGCCAAGGCCTCCTGCTCATTGACGTTTTGCCGACTCCTCAGGCCGCCAGGAACGTGGATGTCCACCAAGGGTGGGTCCATGCGCTCGGATGACTTGGGAATGCGCAGCGGCTGAATGAAGCCGTCGTAGAAGCGGTTGCTGTACGCAATGATGGGCGGCACGCACCTGAAGTGCTCGCGCAGCATCACCTTCTGCGCCGCGAAGACGGTGGAGGCAATGTCGTACAGAGACTTTTCCGGCGTTAGCGTCGGCGCGTGCGGCTGACCGTCGAGGAAGCGGTCTTTCAGTTCCTGAATTCGATCCGAAGAGATGAACCCACCGTCGGGTGACACCTGCTTGTCGTCTCCGACCACCAGCACCTTCTTGCCGCGCAGCACAGCAGGCAGGGCCCAAAGGTCAGACTGGCTGGCCTCGTCCACGATCACCAGATCGAAGCTGCCCAGGAACGACGGCAGCGTTTCGGACACCTTCGAGTGACTCATCACCCAGCAGGGGACGGAGCCTTGTGCCTCCTTCATGGCCTGCTGCGCGTCTCTGCGGTACCGCGTGGCGTTGGGTCCAGTGCCCTTGCCAATCCGCCGTACAGCCGTGCGGTAGGTCTCAAGCGCGCTCAATATCTTGGGGGTAGTGCCCTGCTTGGTGGACAGCCAGGCGGAGTTGGAGACCAGGTCCACGTAGAAGCGGGCCAGTCCTTGCTCAAGGGTACGCCGGCGGTGCGCCAGCGTCAGCAGTTCATCTCTGGCCTCAATCCCACCCAGATGCTCCTTGATCCGGGCCCAGTTCCAGGCCTCCCGCCACGAGGCCGGGAGCGTCTCGTCCTCACCTGTCACCTGAACGGGGACGGTACGAATGAGGGCCGCGAACTTCGGGGCGCCGGCTTGCTCAATGAGTTGTGCATGGCTGTTCACCACGCCCAGGTCATGTGCCAGAGACTCAACGCGGCGTACCTCAGCCACCAGGCCGACATAGCGCCCCATTGCCTGCTCCGTCGTGACCTCAGCGCTGCCGACTTCATGCTCGGCAAACGTGCGCAAGGCTTCCGATACCGGACCCGTGGTGCCCGCCAGTTTTTCCTGCAGGGTGGCCTGCAGAACTGCTGCCAAGGCCAGCTCCGCTTTGGTGAGATGGCTGCGCAGATGGTCCGCAACCCCTGCGAGCTCGGCAGAGCTGCCCGTCAGGGCCTGAGTGGGCGCTTGCGCAAAGACTTGGCGCCCGGCAGCAGGCAGTACAGCGTCGTATCGAGTGGCCAGCTCATGGGCCTTCAGAGCCAGCATCGTGACGGCTTCGATCTGCCGAAGGCCAGTCACCCCACCTTGCAGCTCCGGGATGCCCAGTGCCTGCGCAAAGCCGTTCCACCGCACGGTGAACGACAGCACCTTCGTGTGCAACCGGATGTAGCGCCGCACCTGGGCCCAGTCGTCACGGCCTGAAGGCGCCAGGCCCGACACCTTGATGGATGCGACCAGGGACTTCGTTTGCTCTGACGGGAAGCTCATCAAGCCGAACGGCTTGCCACTTTCCATCGCTCGGTCGATGGCTTCAAGAACCTTCGCGGCGGCCAAACCCGCCTCCGCGATTTCGACAGGTCGCTTGAGGAAGTCCGCCCGCTCACGGGTGAGTTCGTGCACCTCCTCCAACATCGCTGCCAAGGCCTGCGTCTCGCTCGCCATCGAAGGCTCACGGCAGCTTCTGCGTACCTCCAAAGCCCATGGCTGGCCGCTCTGTTCGAGATGTTCGACCAGCGCTTGAGCCCTCTCCACCTCCTCCAGCAAACGGCGGGCCTTGTCCAGCACCTCAGGTGTATGGCCTCGCAGGGCGAGCAGCAGCCCTGCCGCCTCACGATCGTCATAGGTCCGCAGCATGAGCAGGCTGTCGTGCAGTCTCCCGATCTCGGCGGCGCTCAGCAGCCCGGCGCTGGCAGGAATCCGGGCCGTCACATAGACCAGGTCATGGCCCAGTTTGCGCCGCGCCTCGCGCAGAGCGCCTGCCTGTTCAGCAGAAAACGGCGGCGCGTGGGCGTGCCCCAGGCTGATGCGATCGTTGAACCAGCCGTGCAGCACTTCACCGTTGACCACCAGCTCGGCCATCTTCTGCGCCCGCATGGGCACGCCGTCCACTTCGATCTCAGACAACTGCGCCTGGGCAATCTGATCAACGCGGCTGTCAATCTCAGCCAGCTCCTTGTGGGCCCGCTCGATGGAAGCGTTCAGTGTGGCGATCTGCCCGCGCACGGCCTCCGGATTGAGCTGGGACACCCTGTGCAGGATGGCCTCAATGGACGACTGGAACTCGATCAAGCCTGCCCGGTCACCTGCCAGCAGCGCCACCGTCAGCGGCTTGACTTCATCCGGAATCTTGGACTTCAGCACCTCCAGTGCCTTCTCCCCCTTGGAGGTGACCAGCACCTTGCGGCCGGTGGCCAGGAAGTGACACACGATGTTGGCGATGGTGTGGGTCTTGCCCGTACCGGGCGGGCCTTGCACGGCCACGCCGTCAGTACGCTCCAGCTGCTCGATGATCGTCACCTGCTCCTGGTTGTAGGGGAGCGGGAAGTAGAGATCTTTCACATTGCCGCTCGCGCCCGCAGCGCCTGTCGGACCTGACAGGCCTCGGAGCGCCACAGGCTCGAATGCCGTCGCAGCGTCTGGCGGAGGCGACACCAGGGCAAGCGCAGCTTCGGGGAGCAGACAACCTGACGCGATGTGCGCCTTGAGCCGCTCAATGTCGTCGTGCAGGTAGTTGTTCGGGCGCGGGCGTGACAGGATGACCCACGAGTCGGTGACAACCAGATCTTCAGTAGCTGTCGGCACGCCCTGCATGCCAGACACGTATCGGCCTTTCTTGTGAAGATTGCCCGCCACCAGCTTCAACAGGGGCTCGACGCTACCTGGATCGAAGGGGGAAACCGGGCGGTCCTGTGCCTTGGTCAAGGCGTCGCGAGCGGCCAACTCCACTTCAGCCGTACCCGGCACTGCGCAGGCCGAGAACGCGTCGAATTCGAAGCGGGGATCCAAGGCTCTTGGACGCACCTCCAGGGCCAAGGTCTTCTCCACCAGCGCCACTTCCAGGGGCTGCGTGATGAGCGGGTACTGAAAATCAACCCGTGCGCCGCCGTCCTGCTCCTGCTGGGCCAACTGCCAGGCCGCGACCCCCAAGCCCCAGACCAATTCACGAGGCTGGTTCGTCTCGTCTGCCTCCATCTGCTGCCTGAGGGCAAAGAGATCGCCGTACAGCGCGATCGTTCGGCGCCGTGGCGCTTCACCCGCAGCCCATGCAGTCCACAACGGGCGGTACTTCGCCAGCGCAGCCTGGGCGAGTTGCTGGACTTGCGCTGTGATGCGCTCACGTTGATCGGCGGGCTTGCCCTGGAGTTCGACAGTAACCCTGGCCAGTACGGCTGCCTCGTTTACCAAGGGGGGCTGACCTGAGGGGTCCGCACTGATAGACAAGAGCCCAGCAGCCGCCGCATCCGACATCGTCGGCGCAGCCATCGCCTCAAGCCGGGCAACTCGCAGCCACACATGGTCGCCCTCAGCCTTGAGATCGAAATCCACCCCCGGCAGACCCTGCAAATCGGGCGGCGTCTTGATGAAGTCCTTGTAGCCCTGCAGCTTGAAGCCGCGTGGGTCGATTTCCTTGTCCTGCTCCAGAACGTAATCGAGCAGCTTGGTGAGTAGATTTCTTGTGTCCATGGCACTTCCCTTGCGCGGATTTTGACGGTCAGTGACGGCAGATCCGTTTGCCGCGGTGGCGTTTCCCCACGGTGATGACGTTGCCGTCCTGACTGCCCTGCACCAAGTAGCAGCGCAGGTACTCCGACAAGCGCTTCAGTGGGGCCTGGCCCACCTCTCGCTCGAGTTGGCGGATGCTGCGCGGTGTGAAGTAGCGCAACACGCCGCCACGGCCATCGAAAGTCTCTTCGCCGTAGTCCAGCAGCCAGTTCATGACCAGCGGCGGTACTCCGCGCTGCTGGGCACGGACGTTGGCGTGAAGAGTGGAAATGGGCTTCATGTTTTCTTCTTTGCTGTTGGGCGCCCGGACGGCAGAGGCGTTGGCTTTGCCCCAGGGTGGCTCGGGCCTGTCACCATAGAGACGCAAGGCAATCTCGGATATCAGGCCCCCTGATGATTTCTGCGGCGTCACGTCTCTATTGAGTGAACATCACCCGTTGCTGCCCAGATACCGCCGCCGTCGCCTATCGAATCCTGGCTACCGTTCAACCGTGGCCAAGCTGCATGCAGAATCCCCAAACGGTCTGTTTCAGCACCAGCGGGGCATGTCAGAAGAAGATCTCATCGGGGAGATTCGTAAAGGGGGGCGGGCACTACACCTCGCCCTGCGCGAGCTTTACGAAACTACTGGGCCGCACATGGTTCGGTTCTTCGTATACCAGGGTGTCCCTGCTGATGAAGCACAGGACATCCTGCAGGAGACTCTCGTCAAGGTGGTCCGCAAGGTTGACACCTACCAGGGCGAGGGCACAGCCCGAGCTTGGATCTGGCAGATCGCCCGCAATTGCCTGGTTGACCATCAGCGCGCCGCCGGACGAGTGGCCGAGCACGTGGTGGCCGTCAACGATGAGCAGTGGGATGTTCTGGTGGAAACGACGCCGGGCCCAGCCGACTGCGCAGTGGGAGAAACCGCAGATGAGTGCGTCTCCCACGGCTTGGATGACTTTGCTGGCCGGATGCCAGAGCGGGCGCTGGTGCTCACCCTTCAGATGGACGGCATGAGCATTACCGAAATCGCTGAGCGCATCGGCCGAACCGTTCGCGCCACCACGGTCTACCTGTCGGAGTGCCGCAAGAAGGTCGAGCCCTTCATTGCGCACTGCGCCGAACTTCTGCCCTCCTGATCCCTATGGCTGGCCCTGCACCTGATACCGACCGCGAAGACTCCGCCTGGGCGGAAGCGCTCGCCGGGCGTCCGCCCGAGGGCATGAATCCGGCTGTTCGGCGGCAGGCGGATCTACTACGTGCTGGGCTGCAACGCCGGAAGACCAAGCTCGATGCCGGGATTGATGCCCCGAGCGAGGCCAACTTTCAGCGTCTGCTTTTTCGACTGCGCCAAGAGGGGTTAGACCGCCCGAAAGAAGCGCTACCGCTTCACCGGCGCGCCTTTACCTGGGGCATCGCCGCATCTCTCATGCTGGCCACGGTCATCTTGATTCAGCAGGGTGGATTCATGGGCGGTCAAGACGACGACCTTGTCATGCGCAGCGCCCCTGAGAAGGCCACGATTCGCTTGGTGGATGACGTAACTGCCAGCCGAGACGAACTAGTGGGTCTTCTCAAGCAGGCAGGCTCAGAGCCAAAGGTCACGGTCGTTAGGGCGACGGGAGAAGCGGTAGTCCAAGTGGTGGCCACACCGCAAGTGCTTGACGCGCTAGCCAGCGACCCACTGCGCATCTATCCTGAGATTCAGGACGGGAAGATCACCGTAGTACTGAAGCCCACGAAACCCAAGAAGTGACCGGGCGGAACATCGCCGCATAGGCTACTTCCAATTCCCCATGAGCACAAATGGCGCCCAGAAAAACGGGTGCGAGGTGCGGGGCTGAGCGGCCAGCGCGACCTGAGCCTGTCTGAGGGCTTCGATCTTGGACAGGCCCGACTGCGTACGACGTCGGTACATGTCGCCCATCAAGGTTGCTGTGCTGCCGTCAGCTACCTTCCACAGCGTGGCCAGCACAGCCTGGGCACCTTGCTGCTGCGCGATGACGCCGAACCCTTCGATCTCGCGCCCGCGCTGATCACGCCCGCCGCCCAACCCTGTCTCACATGCTGACAGGGTGAGCAGGTCCACATCGTCGAATCGGTAGTTCTGAGTGCGGATGTCACCCAGCGTGAGTCGCTTGCCGTCGCCAAGTAGCAGGAACGAGTTCACCTCCGTGCCTGGGCTGAACTGGAAGTGGCTGGCCACGTGCACCACCGGGAAGCGACGCTGGCTCACATCCTTCAGGCGCTGCGCCGTGAAGGCCTCGTCCAGGTGCACCTCACCGGGTAGCACACCCGTAGTGCCCGTGCGGATGATGCTGCTCATCTCGGTGCGCACGGCAGGCAGCGGGTCGAAGTTGCCGTGCTTGCGCGTCACCCCCAGCCCAGCGGCCTGCCATTTGGCGTTGGCTGCATCGCGCAGTCGGTCTCGCACCACGCTCGTGTAGACCGGCAGGTTCCAGCGCTGCAGCGCGTAGCGCTGGCCGTCGTGCAGCACCCCAAAGGGCACGTAGCGCAGCACCCCGTCCAGCGACAGCATCACCGTCTTGGCGCCGGCTTGCTGCAGGTCTTGTTCCACGGGGGCCAGCAGCAGCTTGTACAGGGCCTGTGCGGCGGGCAGTGGGTTGGACTTCGGGTTGCGCAGCAGCCGGTTGAGTTCGGCCACCTGGCGGTTCAGGTCCTGGGTCTTGATCTTGACGTTGCGTGCGAGTTGAACGCCCGGGGTAGTGAACAGGAAGTTGACCTGCTCGTCGGTGAGGTAGATGCGCAGCAGCGCCACATCGTCACCCAGGCCCTTGAGCAGGTCCTGTAGTTCAGCCAGTGCCTTCACGCTGGACTCGGCGAACTCCACCGAGCGGGCCGCGCCTTTGGCGGCGAACTCCTGGCGCATCTGCTCCAGAAACGACTCGAAGGCGGCCTGGGCGACCTTGAGGTCGGCAGTCAGCACCGCCTGACGCTTCTTCTGTTCCTCGCTCAGGCCGAGCTTGGCCTGCTTCTGCAGGGCCTGCTCCTCCCGGCCCAAAGCGGCAAGACGATCGGCAATCTCGCGATAGCGAGACATCCAGCGCTCTTCGGTGGGGGTGTAGCCGATGCGGGTGCGGCGTGGGTCGGCGCCAGCGCTGCGGCGGATGAAGTCGAACTGTTCCTCCTCCTTGAGCATGTCCAGCACCATCTGCGCCTCGGCTAGGCGGCCTTGGTCGGTCAGGACACTGGCAAGCTTCTGATAAGTCCCAGAGACGGACTCAGTGTAGGAACGCAGCTCGGCGAAGCCAATGCGCGAAAGACGCTCACGAGTGACCTGGTAGGCATTGACGGATGACTTGAGATAAGCGACAGCCAGATCGGGTTGGGCTAACTTGAGGTGGATCGTGCCGAGGTTGTTCAGGCTGCGGGCGGTGTACGGATGATCGAGTCCGAGGGCCTTCTCGTAAATCGCTAGTGCGCGCAGTTGTAGCTGTAGCGCCCTGTCGAACTGGGCAAGTTCGCTGTAGGCTCCAGCGAGGTTGTGCAAGGTTTGTGCAGTGTCCGGGTGATCCGGACCCAGTGTCTTTTCACGGATATCCAAGGCCCGCTGTTGCAGCGGTAGCACCTTGCCATGCTGTGCAAGCGCGCTATAAGTTACGGCAAGGTTATTGATGCTTTGCGCGGTTTCTGGGTGCTCCGGGCCATGTGCCTTTTCCCGGATTGCCAAAGCTCGTAGGTCCAAGGGCAGTGCCTTGTCGTGCTCGCCAAGCGCGCTGTAGGTAGCAGCAAGGTTGTTGAGGCTCTGTGCGGTGTCCGGGTGTTCCGGACCCAGTACCTTCTCCCGGATAGCCAAGGCACGCAACTCCAAGGGCAGTGCCTTGTCGTGCTGGGCAAGCACCGCGTAGGTTGACCCGAGATTGTTCAGGCTGAGTGCGGTGTCGGGGTGCTCTAAACCAAGTACTTTTTCCCGGATAGCCAAGGCACGCAGTTGCAAAGGCAGTGCCTTTTCGTACTGAGCAAGCGCGCTGTAAGTCTCAGCGAGATTGTTCAGACTTATGGCGGTTTTCGGGTGCTTCGGACCGTGTACCTTTTCCCAGATTGCTAAAGCTCGTAGATCCAAAAGTAGAGCCTTCTCGTGCTGTCCGAGCGCGCTGTAGATCGCAGCGAGATTGTTCAGGCTACGTGCAGTATCAGAGTGCCATGGACCCAGTACCTTTTGATATATGGCTAATGCGCGCTGATCCGAGGACAGCGCCTTGTCGTACTGGGCAAGAGCTTTGTAGATTCTGGCGAGGTCATTAAGGCTGCTCGCGGTGTCAGGATGATCGGGTCCCCTGACACTTTCGTAAATGGCAAGGGCGCGCAGTTGCAAGGGAAGGGCCCTCTCGTGCTGGCCAAGAGCGCCGTATGTTCCCGCCAGATGTTCCAGGCTGAGCGCGGTATCGGGGTGCTCCGGACCCAGTACCTTTTCCCGGATAGCCAGCGCCCGAGTCCCCACGCTGAGCGCCTCACTGTATTGGTCAAGTTGGCTGTAGGTAACGTCAAGGTACTCAAGACACTCCGCGGTGCCCAAGTCCTCGAGACCAAAAAGCCTTTCCCGTATCTTTAAGGCCTGCAATTGAAGGGGCAATGCTTTCCTGTAATTGCCAGCTGCTGCGTGAACAGATGCTTCACTCAAGAGCGCCGTGGCCAGCCGTGCGCCCTTGCCTACATCAGCCTTTTGCGCAAGTTCCACAGCTCGTTTGGCTGCCCGAAGTGCGTGACTTTTTTGCCCTTTATCCAGCGAAGACTTGACCTGCACGATCAGCGCATCAAACGACTTGCCGGCGGTGGCTGCCCAGGCAGGAGCGGAAATCAAACCGCACGCGAACACACACGCAGCAGTCAGCGCTTTGCAGAGGATCCAGTGACCCATCACTTTCAATTCCCAATGAGCGCGAGCTGTGCGCGCAGGACAAGTTGCTCCAAAAACCGTTGCGACTGGGCTCCGAAGGGAATGCCGCACGCGGGGGCTTCAATTCCTTGCAGGCGCACCTTTAAGTTTAGGGACTCCGAAGTGCGGACCACCGCGGTGCCGCCATCCACCACATGGATCACTCGCACCGTCTCCACTTGCACCTGCGCGGCCGTGGCCTCTGACACCGTGCCTACTAGCAGGGCCTGCCCGAGGAAAAGGTGGCGGGCACTCAGGTCAACCATGTGGGCCCCAGGCTCGGGGAGTCTGCAGAGGTACAGCAGCCCAGTCTTTGCAGTTCGTCACATTGCATCTGCTGGTCAGCCGTTGGCTTTGCTCCCGTCTGCCGCAGTGATGCAAAACCTTTTGAAAAGTCAGGCCTGACCTTTCTGGACCCCATACGTATCTAGGGTGCAGGCAGCCAGGTCCTTTGCACCCCACACCCCCACTCACCAAGGAGATACGCAATGAACCTGAGAAAGGTGATGTTCTGGAATGAGCCAGCTATTGCGGCCCCGGCGCCTTTGGTAAACGCCAACACATTGGCCGCGGGAGATGCTGAGCAGTTCGCCCAGCCGATGCGGGCAGCTTCAGATCAGTTGAACCCGCACACCGCCAAGGTCATCCAGATGGCTCGGCCTAAGGCAGTTACCGGCTTCGGCGAAGCGCCCCTCGCTTACGAGAAGGCACAGCCCGCGATTGCCGTGCTCAAAGAGCACCACATCCTGGCCGAGGCAGGGGCCCAGAGGATGTTGGAGTCCACAACGTGCTGATGGGGAGCCGCGAATGACTGCACAGATGACTGAGAGCCTTCGCTACATGGGCCGCACCCGGGACATGTGTACGGAACCTTTGGAGGACTACATCGCGCTGGTTCACGGGTTGGACGGAAGCGGAACGCCTCGTTCGCCCTTTCGGGGGCTAGATACCTGGAGCTCCCTGTGGCGCGGCTACATAGGCCACTGGGTGATCTGCCAAGACAGGCTCTACCTGCTGGGGCTGTTCCGGCCGTCCTGGGGAAAGCCCGGCAACCCTCTACGAAGAAAACGATTGGACATGGGTCTGCTCTTTCCTGGGTTCGAGAAGCGGGTGTTTGCCCACTGGTACAGCGGAACGCTGCGGGTACGTGACGGCCAGATGCTGAACTACAAGCACATGGGCTACATGAGCGTGTTTGAGCGCGAGTTGCTCCTCGAGGTTGAGCGCGGCGTGGTGACGGGAACGAGAGTCATGGACAACCGGCCTGATGCCAGTGCTGAGGAGGAAGGTGCATGAAATCAACCTCCTTTTCCGCTTTGTTCAACTGGGTACTGCGGGTTGCGGTACTGGTCGTGGGACTTGGTTGCCTTGCTGCCCCCACCCACGCTAGCTACCAACCCTCCGCCACCTGGCTGCAGCGCACGGATGACGTTCACGTTCGTGCCGATGCCTCCACGGTCCAGACGGTGCACTGGGTCATCAGGATTGACACCGAAGCCGGGGTCACGAACTACGCCGAGCGCCGTCTGGCCTTCAGCTCTTCACTAGAGACCCTGGACGTCCTGGAAGCCTTCACGCTCACACCTGACGGGAAGCGACTAGTGGTCGCGCCGGACAAGATCCGCACCCTGGAGGCCTACGACGAGGGCGGCCCGGAGTTCAGCGACGCCAAGGTCAAGGTGGTGATCTTCCCGGCGGTGACCGTGGGGGCTCAGTTGCACCTGCGCTACCGCAGCACCCAGCACACCCCGTTCTTCCCAGGGCACACCAGTTGGACGGTGCACTACCCGCCCGGGGTGAAGTTCGAGAGCGCCCGAGTTGACATCCGCCACGACCCCGGCATTGCAGTCAAGGTGCAGGGCAGGGGAGTGGCCGGTGGGCGGGTTGAAGCCCAGCCCGACGACGCCCCTGGCACCGTCCGCTATACCTTCACCTTCCGTCAGGACAAGGCCTCACCGCCCGAGCGCGGCCGGGTGGAGTTGTCGGACTTTGCGCCGGCCGTGCATGTCACCACCTTTACTGACCGCGCAGCTCTGGCCGCGGCCTACCAGGCGGGCGCCCTCCCCAAGACTGAGCCCACACCGGCCGTTAAGGCGCTGGCGGCAGAACTCACCGCCGGCGCCGCAACCGAGCGCGACAAGGTGCGGCGCCTGTACAACTGGGTGAGCCGGAACATCCGCTACGTGTCGCTGGAGATCGGCGCGGGTGGCTACATCCCGCACCCGGCGCAGAGCATCCTGGACCACCGCTACGGCGACTGCAAGGACCACGTGGTGCTGCTGGAAGCACTGCTGCGCTCGGTCGGCATCGAGAGCACCCCGGCCCTCGTCAATTCTGGCAGCGCCATGCGGCTGCCTGAGCTCGCGCTGCTCACGCCGTTCAACCACGTCATCACCTACGTTCCGAGCCTGAACCTGTACCTGGACTCCACGGCCCGCTTCGCCTCCATGGGCACGCTGCCCGAGGAGGTGATGGACAAGCCGGTGCTGCTGACGGCAACCGGCCAGGTGGGCCGCACGCCGAAGTCTTCGCCCGCCACCGACTTCACCCACACCCGGGCCTGGATGCAGGTGATCGACACCGGCGAGGTCTGGGGCTCTGCGCTGGCGGTATACGGGGGCTCGGAAGAGGTGGACTCCCGCTCTGCCCAGTTCGACAACCTGGGCAAGCAGGCCGCGGACCTGGCCCGCGGCTACTTGTCCCGGTTCGGCGAGACCGGCACGGGCGACATCAAGGTGGACGACCCGCTGGACCTGGACAAGCCTTGGAAGGTGGAAAGCACCTTCGAACTCGACCCCGTGGTCAACATCCCGGGGCCCAGTGCGATGGCCATCCCGGTTGGGTTGGCACCCGGGCGCATGAAGGCTCTGTCTACCAGTCGGCCTATCAGCGGGCGGCGCTTCGAGAGCGCATGCGTCTCGGCACGCCACCGCGAGGAGGTGGAGATCCGCCTGCC
>CAISJH010000542.1 GCA_903885585.1 uncultured beta proteobacterium | reverse complement strand
CCCGGCCGACTGTCTGCGAGCGAAGCCAGATCGCTGGGCAAGGTGATGGACCAGTGCATCCAGGCGGGCAGAGTGGCGCAGAGCCTGCGCCCTGCGGGCTATGACGCCGAGGCCGTCTTCATGGTGACGATGATCCAGAACTTGGGTCGACTCGCCCTGTGTTACCACTTCCCTGAGGAGAGTGCCCAGATCTACCGCTTGACGCAGTCGGTAGCCTCGCCAGAGGCCGAGGGTGGGGAAGTGCCGGGTATGGCCGAGCGGGCTGCCTGCTTTGCGGTGCTGGGTGTGGACCTGGATGCGGTGGGCAAGGTGGTGGCGCGCTACTGCGGGTTTGACGATGCCACCTGGCACCGCCTGTCACGCATCACCGGTCACGACCCGGTGCCGGTGGCCCATACGGATGACGACTACCTGCGCACCACGGCCAGTTGCGCCAACGATGCCATCGATGCCTTGCGTTTACCGGCGGCACAAGCCGCTTTGGCGCTGGCCGCCGTGGTGCACCGATATGGGCGGGCCCTGAAGCTCACTTCCAAGACACTGCAAGATGCCCTGGTGCCTAACGGCTTGAAGGCCGAGGTGGCCAAGATCTGGATGCGTAGACAGGGTGTCGAGTTGCCGAGTGACGACGAACTGGACTTCTGGTGATAGGTGACGAGCCTGACCCCGGCACTGGTCGCCTCGGTTAGGGCTGCTTGGTTCCCCACCTGACCCGGTTGGCCGCACTTCCATGCGAGGAGGCCCGTCACCGGCGATTGTAGGGACTCGTCAGCGCAACTGGAGCGAGTCGGCCTCGAAGTTCACCTGCACGGGCTCAATCAGCACGCGTTTGGGGCCTTCCTCGACGCAGCCTGCCAGCAGAGCCTGCGACCCAGCAGCCTTGCACACGGCCACCACGGCCTCGGCGTCCGGCGCGTGGACGAACAAGGCGAACCCCGCGCCCATGTTCAGGGTGCCGTAGGCTTCTTCTTGGTTGAGTCCTGCCTGCTCAGCCATGAAGCTCAGCACGCGCGGAACGTCGGGCACCCGGTTCAGGCGGTAGGTCAGCGGTGCAGGGTGCCGCATGAGCTTGCGCCAGCCGTGCCCGGTGATGTTGGCGCAGTAGTGCAGAGGGATGCCGGCTCGGTGCAGGGCCTCGGTGACGGTGGAGTACAGGGGCGTGGGCTTCAGCAGCGCCGTTCCGAAGTCCAGGCCTGGCGCAATCTCAGTCAGGTAGCCTTGAGGCAGGCGCTCGGCGAGCTTGCGTGCGAGGCTCAGGCCGTTGGCATGGATGCCGCTGGACGGCAGCAGCACGATGGCGTCACCCGGCCCCAGTCGCTCGCCCGTGGACAACCGGGTCTTGGGTTGGACGATGCCGGTGCAACTTGCCGCCAGGTCGATGCGACCCTCTTCGACGATGCCTGCAAGCGCCGGGGTCTCTCCGCCTCCCCAGGACACCCCGCACGCATCGCAGGCGCGCTTCCAGCCCGCAATGAGGGCGTCAGCGCGCGCGCGGTCTGCAAACCAATCGCTGCCGCCCGCTGCCCAGTAGGCCTGGACCACCAGGGGGGTGGCTCCCACCGTGATGAGGTCGTTGACCGCCATCGCAATGGTGTCCTGGGCGATGGCGTCAAAGTGGCTTTGGCCGGTGAGGCGCAGCATCTCGTCGGCCACCATGGACTTGCTGCCCAGACACTCGACGATGCTGGCCAGATAGAAAGGCCCGACATCCACCACATAGGCAGACTCACCGCGCGATGCCTCGACCTCCCGGAATCCATGGGCGGCGAGGTTGGCGGCCGTCTGCGCGGCAGCGCGTTGTGCGCTGACCTTGACGGGGTCGATCAGGTCGTATTGAACGCCCGCCTGCTCGTAGGTCAGGGGGGCTGGGTTCGATGAAGTCATTGCCGGATTATCGGCGCCGCCACCTCGGCGCACATCGGTCCAGAACCTAGAATGCCCGCATGGGCTACGTTGTGTTGGCGCGAAAGTACCGCCCCCGGAACTTCTCGCAGATGGCGGGCCAGGAGCACGTCGTCCGTGCGCTGACCAATGCCCTGGACCAGCGGCGCCTGCACCATGCCTACCTCTTCACCGGTACGCGGGGCATCGGCAAGACCACCATCTCACGCATCCTCGCCAAGAGCCTGAACTGCACGGGTGTCGATGGTCGCGGCGAGGTGACTTCCAGCCCCTGCGGGCAGTGTCCCGCCTGCCGGGACATCGATGCAGACCGCTATGTGGACTACATCGAGCTGGACGCGGCCTCCAACCGCAGCATCGACGAGATCCGAGACCTGATCGAGCGGGCCGCCTACAAGCCGGCGGTGGGCCGCTACAAGGTCTTCATGATCGACGAGGCGCATCAGCTGACCAAGGATGCCTTCAACGCCCTGCTCAAGACCCTGGAAGAGCCGCCTGAGTATCTGAAGTTCGTCTTGGCCACCACCGACCCGGAGCGCATGCTGCCCACGGTGCTGAGCCGTTGCCTGCAGTTCAATCTGCGCCCCATGGCGCCGGAGGTCGTGAGGGAACACCTGGCCCTGGTGCTGGACCTGGAGTCGATTCCGGCGGAGACGGGGACGCTGCGGTTGCTTTCCGAGGCGGCCCGAGGCTCCATGCGTGATGCGCTGTCGCTGACCGACCAGGCCATTGCCTATGGGGGAGGCCAACTCACAGAGGCTGGCGTATCCGCCATGCTCGGTGCCACTCATACGGGCGCGTGTCTGGAAGTTCTCCAGGCTCTTGGGCGGGGTGATGCGGCGGGTGTACTCCAGGCCGCTGACGTGCTGCGGCAGTCAGGCGCTTCGGCATCAGGCGCGCTGGACGACATGGCCAAGATGCTGCAGCGCGCTGCTGTGGAGCAGGCGGTGCCCGGGGCCTTGGAGGATGATTCGCCCGATGCGGCAGGCTTGGCTGCGCTGGGCAGCGCCTTCACACCGGAAGAGTTGCAGCTCACCTACAGCATCGTGGTGCACGGCAAAGCTGATCTGGCGCTGATGACCGACGAGCATGCCGCGCTCGTGATGGTGCTGTTGCGGGTCTTGGCCTTTCAGGCACGCACTGCCCCCCCGGCGGCACCACGCTCCGCCCCCTTGCGGGCCCCTTCGCCGCCTTCGCGGTCGGTCCCTGCGACCTCCGCACGGGTCGACGTCGGCGCTTCAGCCTCTGCGGCGGAGGTGTCACGTGCCGACGCGGCAGACACGGTCAGGGCCGCTGTGACGCAAGCATGGAATGCTTCTCCCGTGGCGGCATCGGCTGTGGCCCCGCAGATCGCTGTTGCGGAGCCTGAAGCCGTAGAGCCCCGCCAAGCTGCTATGCCGGACAAGGTGGCAGAGTTCACGGATGCGCCTGCCGCTGACGCGGTGGCGCCGCTATCTACAGCCAAGCATGTCGAGCAGGCCAACCTGGCTGATTTGGCCGAGTTGGCCAACCGCTGGGACGCTGCCGTCCGGCGACTGGCCGAAGAAGGCCGCCTGAGTGGGCTGGTCAAGGAGCTGGCCTGGCAAGGCGGTTTGGTGGCCTGGAAGGCCGGCCCACCGACCGTGTGGCGGCTGCGGATTGCGCACGAGTCCTTGCGCGGCGGCGCTCTGAAGGACAAACTGGCCGAGTCGTTGGCGCAGTCCTTCGGCGTACCGTCCCAGGTGGAGTTGGAGGCTGGTGAGCCTGGCGACACGCCTTCCCGGCGCGACGCTGCAGAACGTGCACGCCGTCAGGCGCAGGCCGAGGCGGTGATCCGCGAAGACCCGCTGGTTCAGTCGCTGTTGACACAGTTTTCCACTGCCAGGCTGGTGCAGGGGTCCATCAAGCCGGCCTGAACGTCCGGCAGGAGCGCCAGGGCAGCGCTGGGCACTCCCGCAAACACTCATTTCATGATCATTGAAGAGGAAGTACATCCATGATGAAAGGTCAGTTGGCCGGTTTGATGAAGCAGGCGCAGGCCATGCAGGACAACCTCAAGCGCGCGCAGGACGAACTCGCCTCCATCGAGGTGGAGGGGCAGTCGGGTGCGGGCCTCGTCAAGGTCACCATGACCTGCAAGCACGATGTGCGGCGTGTCGCCATTGACCCGACCTTGCTTGCGGAGGACCGCGACATGCTGGAAGACCTCGTGGCAGCCGCCTTCAACGACGCCGTTCGCCGCGTGGAGCAGACCAGCACCGAGAAGATGTCCAAGGTGACCGCCGGCATGCCGCTGCCACCCGGCATGAAGTTCCCTTTCTGATCCGTGTCTGGCAAAAGCCTCGAAGCCCTGATCGACGCCTTGCGCAGGCTGCCTGGCGTAGGCGCCAAGTCGGCCCAGCGCATGGCGCATCACCTCCTGCAGCACGACCGCGCTGGTGCGGTGCTGTTGGCGCGGGCCCTCGAGGCAGCGGCACAGCGTGTGGGCCATTGCCAGCGCTGCCACACCTTCACGGAAGAGAACCTCTGCGCCTTGTGCAGCAACCCGGTGCGCGACCAGAGCCTGCTTTGCGTGGTGGAGACGCCCGCGGACCAGGCGGCTATGGAGCGCTCAGGGGGTTATCAGGGGTTGTACTTCGTGCTGCAGGGACGGCTCAGCCCGCTGGATGGTGTGGGACTGGAATCCATCGGTGCCAAGGAATTGCTGGACCGAGCCCTCGACGGCCAGGTGAGCGAGGTGATCTTGGCTACAGGCTTCACGGCCGAGGGGGAGGTCACGGCGCACGCCTTGTCCGAAGCCTTGAAGCATCGGGGCGTCAAGGTGACGCGCTTGGCGCGTGGTGTGCCAGTGGGCAGTGACATCGAATTCGTGGATCTGGGCACCATCGCCCACGCGCTGGCTGACCGGCGCTGACATTCTGAAGGGAGGTGCCCCCATGGAGCTGAGCTACCTGTGCATCCTGGCGGCCTGTCTGCTGCCCATCGTGGCGGCCGGTGTGGCCAAGTGGGGAACATTTACCCGCCCACCTTCACAAGGGGGTTACGACAATCGCAACCCTCGCGCCTGGCTGGCTCAACAAACAGGCCGCCGGGCCCGGGCCAATGCGGCTCAGGCCAACAGCTTTGAAGCCTTGCCCTTGTTCATCGCAGCCGTGCTGGCAGCACAGCAGATGCAGGTGGCACAGTCGGTCATCGATGGACTGGCCCTGGCTTTTGTCGCGCTCCGGGTGGCCTACATATGGCTGTACGTGGCAGATCTCGCCACAGCCCGGACGCTGGCCTGGTCGGCAGCGCTTGCCGTGAGCGTGGCACTGCTGCTCGCGCCGCTCTGGGCCTGACGGGCCGCCGAGCCTTTACCCTGCGGCCCGGCTGAGCAGGTCCAGCCTCGGCAGCGGCCCGGTCGCCTCAGCGCGGCGCCGTGGTTCGCTGGCTGGCAGCTGGTTTCGTCTTCGGAGTGGCCCGCACGCCAGTGCGTTCCTTGCGGTTGTCCTGCGGCGCTGCAGGCTTGACCCGCTTGGGCTGGGCAGCCGTGGCCTGAGCGATGCTCATGACGGTGAGGGCTTGCCCAGGGCGCAGCATGGCCTGGGCTGAGAGCTTGTTCCACTGCGCGAGGTCTGTGACGCTGTGGCCGTGCCGGCGTGCAAAGGCGACCAGGGACTCTCCCTTGGGATGTGCCTTGACGGTTCTTCGCGCCGTTCGGGTACCGTCCGGCGCGAGCTGAATGCGGGCTTGATCTGCCACTTGTTCCGTCACGTCCTGCGCATGGTCGTGAGGCCGAGGCACGATCAGAGCCGAGCCCGCCTTGATGACCATGCGCTCCGGGATCTTGTTGAGCTCCCGCAGCCGAGCCTCGTTCAGGCCCACCAGCTTGGCGGCTTCGCTCGGGTGCATCGTGCGCGGGGCCACCCACGCGGTCCACGAGGCCCAAGGACCGGTGTGACGTGCCAACTCCCTGACGAACCGATTGGCACTGTCATACGGCAGAAGCACCTGCGGCGTGCCCGCAGCCAGCAACACGGGTTTGTTGAGTTGTGGATTCAGAGCCTGGAACTCGTCCATCGGCAAACCAGCCAGACGGGCTACCAGCTCCGCATCCATATCCCGGTCGATGTTGACCGTGAGGAAGAACGGGTGGTTCTCCAACTTTGGCAGGGTCAGGCCGAACGCCGCCGGTGACAGGACGATGTTCTTGACCGCCTGCAACTTCGGCACGTAGTTACGCGTCTCATCAGGCATGCGCAGGGCGGTGTACACCAGATCCTGCCGGGCGCGCCGGTTGCGCTCCAGTGCCCGCTGCACATTGCCCTGGCCCCAGTTGTAGGCGGCCAGCGCGAGATGCCAGTCGTCAAACATCCTGTGCAGCATCTGCAGGTAGTCCAAGGCAGCGCGGGTGCTGGCCAGGACGTCGCGGCGGTCGTCTCGGAAGAGGTTTTGCTTCAATTCGAATTGCCTGCCGGTGGCGGGCATGAACTGCCACATGCCGGACGCGCTGGCCACCGACAGAGCCTGCGGATTGAAAGCGCTCTCGATGAAGGGCAGCAGGGCCAGCTCCATCGGCATTCCGCGCTTTTGCACCTCCTCGACCACGTGGAAGAGATAGCGGCCACCTCGCTCGGTCATTCTCTGCACATAGTCTGGCCGGGTGGCGTACCACTGCTCCCACTTCTTGACCAGGTCGGACTCCAGGTCGGGCATGGCAAAGCCCTGCCGCACGCGCTCCCAGAGGTCTGAGCGGTCGCCGAGGTCGACGTCCTCTGCCCCAGTCAGCACCCGCAGCGATGACAATGAGGCTGTCGGCGCCGCGGCCGATGGCCCGTTGCCGCTGGCTGTTGCCGAGGGCTTCTGTTCCGGCCCCGCGGTGGCAGCCACGTTCTGCTGCGAACCACCTGGGCTGCCCACCGTTGCGCCTGCGGACTGCGAGACGCCCGCATGGCCGACGGTACTTGCCGCTGGCGCGGCTGAGGATTCTGAGCTGACGGGTGAGGCCGTGGCCACGGGCGCCGATGGGGGTGCGGAGACCGTAGTGGCTTGTCCCTGCGCCGTCTCGGACGATGCCGTCAGTGCGGAGGGCAGGCCTGCGCAGCCCATCATGAAAAGGGAGGCGCTCAGCGATATCGCCAGCGTCCAGGCCTTGGCGCAGCGCCTAACGATCGGGGAAGTCTTCAAAACTGGTTCTTCCATTCGCGCAGGGTACGCAGGACTTCGATTGGATCGGATGCCTGTGCACCGCGCCTGCCTGCTGCCTCCCGCACCGCGGCCACGTCGCACCTCAGAAAGGGGTTCACCTGGCGTTCGGTGGCGATATCGGAGGGCAAGGTAGGCACGCCCCGGGCTCGGCGCTCCGTACAGCGCTGCGTGTAGTCCTGAATGGCCGGGTTGTCCGGCTCCACGGCCGCAGCGAAGCGCAGGTTGGACAAGGTGTATTCGTGAGCACAGCACACCCGGGTGGCTCCGGGCAGCAAGGCCAGCTGGGCCAGCGAGTGGTGCATCTGGGCGGGCGAACCTTCGAAAAGCCGGCCGCAACCAGCGGAGAAAAGGGTGTCGCCGCAAAACAGCAACGGGGCTCCGTTCACGTCCTTGCAGAAGTAGGCCACATGGCCCGCGGTATGTCCGGGCACCGCCAACACTTGCAGCCGCAGCCCGAGTGTTTCAATGAATGAAGGCGCTTGCACGGCCTGAAAGGGCTCAGGTATGCGCTCATTCACCGGGCCGAATACCGGGCCCATGAGTCGGGTTCGCAGGCCAGCGATGCCGCCCACATGGTCAGCATGGTGATGCGTCACTAGAATCGATGCGAGCTCCAGACCTTCGCGGTCCAGCGCTTCGAGTACCGGGCCCGCATCACCAGGGTCCACGACCAGGGCGCGTTGCCCGTCATGAACCATCCAGATGTAGTTGTCGGTGAACGCAGGGATGGGTTGGAGAGTCATGGCCACAGAACAGCAGTTTATCGGCAGGTCACCCTGGTGGACTTCGCAGGCTGGCCGCTATCTGTTGAGCTGGGAACAGGCCTGGATGGACGAGGCCGTGTCTGATGTCTTTGGTTTCCACGCGCTGCAGCTGGGTTTGCCTGGCCTGCAAGGCCTGAGGGCCAATCGCATGCCCCACCGCTGGTTGGCCTGTTCGGCGGCGACGACCAGGGAAGCGGAGGCCGGTGTGCCCGTGTCGGTGCACTGCGAGTATGACGCTCTGCCGTTCCCCAGCCAGAGCCTGGATCTGGTGGTGATGCCGCACACGCTGGAGTTGTCCCGCGACCCCCATCTGGCGCTGCGCGAGGCGGAGCGGGTGCTGGTGCCTGAGGGCAGGCTCATGATCACCGCTTTCAATCCGGCCAGCTGGTGGGCGATGAGTGGGGGCAAGTCCGGCGGTGGGACCGCCCGCCCCGAGGCTGGCGCCATGGCGCAGGATTCGACCGGACTGCTGGCACAGGAGCCGGGCTGGCCGGTGAGGGCGCAGATGCTGGGTTTCAGGCGCCTGCGGGACTGGCTGCGCCTGCTGAGCTTCGAGGTCGAGGCCGCACGTTTTGGCCGATTCGGGCCGCGTGTGGAGACCGCCATCTGGCAGCAACGATGGTCGTGGGTTGAGCCGGTGGGTCAGCGCTGGTGGCCTGTGCTGGGTGCGGTGTACGGCCTCACGGCGGTCAAGCGGGTGCGGGGCATGCGACTGGTGGGATTGGCCAAGCGCCAGGCCCGGTACGCCAGCGCGCCCCGGCCCGCCCTCGTCAGCAGCCAACAGGGTTCACGGCGCAGCGGTTCCACCGGGAGTTGAGGATTGAAGGACGTAGAGATTTACACCGACGGCGCCTGCAAGGGGAACCCCGGGCCCGGCGGCTGGGGCGCCTGGCTGCGCAGCGGTGACCACGAGCGTGAGCTCTGGGGCGGAGAGGCCCAGACGACCAACAACCGCATGGAGTTGACGGCGGTGATCGAGTCCCTGGCTGCGCTGAAGACGCCTTGCCGCGTGACCCTGCACCTGGACAGCGAGTACGTTCGCAACGGCATCACCAGCTGGATCCACAACTGGAAGCGCCGCGGCTGGCGAACGGCGTCCAACCAGGCCGTCAAGAACGTGGATCTCTGGCAGAAGCTGGACGCAGTGACCCAGGTGCACAAGATCGACTGGCGCTGGGTCAAGGGTCACGCCGGCAACGAAGGCAACGAACGGGCCGACGCCCTGGCCAATCGCGGCGTAGAGCAGATTCGCGCCAAGTGAGTTGATCGACCTTTCAATAGTCGGCTGGCGCGAAGTAGGGCGGGCGTTACATTCTGAAGTGATAACCAGAGGCAACACAGCACATGGCAGGCAAGAAGATTCACCTGGTGGTCGCCGTCGTCGGCATCGCATTGGCCGGCGGTGGGGCCTGGTGGTACCAGAACAAGTCCGGCGCTGGTGGCCTGAAGGCGGCGGGCGAGGCAGGCTCGCCTGGCGGATCCTCAGGCCCGGGTGGCGCGGCCAGCACTGCAGGAAAGGGCGGGGCGCCGGGGGGCGGTGGGGCGCGCGGGCCGGGTGGGCCCGCTGCCGTGGAGGTGGCCAAGGTGGCCATTCAGCGGCTGGAGGATGATTCCCAAGCCGTGGGCTCTTTGCGGGCCCGACAGGGGGTGGTGCTCAAGCCTGAGGTCAGCGGGCGGATCCAGTCACTGTCGTTTGGTGACGGACAGCGCGTCCGCAAGGGTCAGCTGATGGTGCAACTGGACGACACCCTGCAGCAGGCACAGCTCAAGCAGGCCGAGGCCTCTGCAGCGATAGCCCGCACCAATCTGCAGCGCAGCCGCGAGCTGGCGGCGCAGAACTTTGTCAGCCAGAGCGCCGTGGACCAGAACGCTGCTGCGCTGGAGGTGGCACAGGCCCAGGTCGCGCTGGCCCAGGCACAGCTGGGGCGCATGAAGATATTGGCTCCGTTTGATGGCATCACCGGCATCCGTTCCGTCAGCGTCGGTGACTATGTGAAGGACGGGGCCGATCTGGTGATGATCGAGGACCTGTCTTCGCTCTGGGTGGACTTCCGGTTGCCCGAGCAGTACTTGAGCCGTTTGAAGGTGAATCAGAACGTAGAGGTTCAGCTGGATGCTTTCCCCCAGCGGAAGTTCAAGGCCCAGATTGACGCCATTGATGCACAGCTGGACACCAATGGACGGTCTGTGCTGGTGCGCGCGCGCATGGCCAACGGCGACGGGAGCCTGCGTGGCGGCATGTTCGCGCGGGTCAGGGCCGTCTTCAATGTGAGAGAAAAGGGCTTGGTAGTGCCTGAAGAGGCCCTGGTGCCCTTGGGCAATCGTCAGATCATCTTCAAGGTCGTGGACGGTCCCTCAGGAGGCAAGATCGCCCAGCGTGCCGAGGTCAAGATTGGCATGCGAGTGCCTGGTAAGGTGGAGATCCTCAGTGGCGTGCTGGTCGATGACGTCGTGGTGGTGGCAGGGCAGGCACGTCTGATGCGCGGAGAGAACCTGCCTGTGCGCGTGGTGGATATGAGCCGCCCGCGTGGGCCGGGCGCGGGTGGGCCAGGCCGTCCAGGCGGCGGGGCCAGCGCCCCTGCCGGGGCCGTGGCGCCCAAGGCGGCCAGTGCGCCGCCGGCCAAGTCTTGAGACTCTGAGAGGCATCGCCCATGACCTTGTCAGAAATCTCCGTCCGACGTCCCGTCTTCGCGACGGTGATGTCGATGATGCTCGTGTTGCTGGGAGTCGTCTCCTTCTCCAAGCTTTCGGTGCGTGAATACCCCCGTATCGATGAGCCCGTCGTCACGGTAAACACCCGCCTTCTGGGCGCCTCGTCGGAGGTCATCGAGTCCCAGGTGACCAAGCCTCTGGAAGACTCCATCGCGGGCATCGATGGCGTCGAGATCCTGACCTCCATCTCGCGTGCCGAGCGCAGTCAGATCACCGCCCGCTTCAAGCTCAGCAAGGATCCAGACTCCGCCGCGGCGGATGTACGCGACCGGGTCTCCCGGGTGAGAGGGCGGCTGCCTGCGGCCATTGAGGAGCCCGTGATCGCCAAGGTCGAGGCCGATGCTTTCCCAGTGATCTGGCTGGCATTCACCAGCGAGAGTCTGTCGCCACTGCAGATTACCGATCTGATCAACCGCATCGTCAAGCCCAGGCTGCAGACCATCTCCGGCGTGGCCGATGTGCAGATCAATGGCGAGCGCAAGTTCGCGATGCGCATCTGGCTGGATCAGGACCGCCTTGCGGCCTACAAGCTGACGGTGCAGGACGTCGAAGACGCCCTCCGGCGACAGAACCTGGAAGTACCGGCAGGGCGTATCGAGAGCCAGCAGCGCGAGTTCAACGTCACCGCTCGTACAGACCTCAACACCGAGCGACAGTTCGGCGAGATCGCCCTCAAGGTGGCCTCGGGTCATACGGTACGCCTGCGCGACGTGGCGAAGATCGAGCAGGGTCCAGCGGACGAACGCTCCATCGTCCGCCTCAACGGTGTGCCTGCGGTGTCTGCCGGGGTGATTCGCAACGCCACGGCCAACCCGCTGAACATCTCCTCAGGCGTGCGTGAGGCCATGCCTCAGATCCAGCAGGACCTGCCGCCCGGCGTCACCTTCATGATCGCCAACGACAACTCGGTGTTCATCGACCGCTCCATCAAGTCGGTCTACCAGACCACGGCCGAGGCCGTGGGCCTGGTGGCCTTGGTGGTGTTTCTGTTCCTGCGCACGCTGCGGGCTTCGATCATCCCGCTCATCACCATTCCGGTCAGCTTGATTGGGGTCTTCTCCCTCATGGCAGCGGCAGGCTTCAGCGTCAACACCCTCACCTTGCTGTCGCTGGTGCTGGCCATCGGCCTGGTGGTGGATGACTCCATCGTCGTGCTGGAGAACATCTTCCGCCACATCGAGGAGGGCCTCACACCCTTCAAGGCCGCTCTGAAGGGGTCGCGGGAGATTGCCTTCGCCGTGGTGGCCATGACCTTGACGCTGGCCGCCGTGTTCGCCCCGCTGGCGTTCACGCCAGGGCGTACCGGGCGGCTCTTCGTGGAATTTGCGCTGACGCTGGCCGGCGCGGTGGTGGTCTCGGGCTGCGTGGCGCTGACGCTTACCCCGATGATGTGCAGCAAGTTGCTGAAGCACCAGACCCATCCTTCCTGGTTCGACCGGGGGATGGAGCGGGTGCTGGTCAGCATGACCAACGGTTACTCGGGCATGTTGCGCTGGGTGCTGGGGCAGCGCTGGATTGTGGTGCTGGTCATGTTGGCCTCGGGCGCTGGCAGCTGGTGGTTGTTCACGAACGCCAAAAGCGAGCTTTCCCCACTGGAGGACCGCGGCGTGATCGTGACCAGTGTGACCGCGCCAGATGGCTCCACTTTGGAGTACACCGGGCGCTATCTGCGCGCCATCGAGCGCATCACCGGCGAGTACAAGGAGTTTGACCGCACCTTCATCGTGGCGGGCAATCCCACAGTGGCCCAAGGTTCTGCCATCCTGCGGGCGGTGGACTGGAGCGAGCGCGAAAAGACCACGCTGCAGATCGCGCGTGAATTGCAGGGCAAGGTGGGCGGTTTACCGGGGGTGATGGCTTTTCCGATCACGCCGCCCAGCCTGGGGCAGGGCTTCCGAGACCGTCCTGTCAACTTCGTCATCGTTACCAACGACAGCTACGAGAACCTCTCGCGGGTGGCACAGACCTTCCTTGCGGAAATGGGCAAGAACCCGGGGCTGGTATCGCCTGACATTGATCTGCGGCTGAACAAGCCGGAGATCTTCCTGGAAGTCGACCGTGACCGGGCGGCGGACGCCGGCGTCAGCGTCGATCAGGTTGCACGCATGGTGGAGACCATGTTGGGCGGACGGGCGGTGACTCGCTACAAGCGGGACGCCGAGCAGTACGACGTGCTGGTGCAGGTGGCACCGAGCGGACGTACCACGCCTGAGGACATCGAGCGTCTGTTCGTTCGCGGGCGGGGGGACACCATGGTGCCGCTGTCTGCGCTAGTGAAGATCAAGGAGTCGGTCAGCCCGCGGGAACTCAACCACTTCAATCAGCGGCGATCGGTCACCATCACTGCCAACCTGTCAGCTGACTACTCGCTGGGTGAGGCCCTCAACTTCCTGGAGACCACCGCAGCCAAGGTGCTCAAGCCGGGCTACACCACCGAACTCAACGGCGTGAGCCGGGAGTTCAAGGCGTCCAGCGGTGCGTTGGCGGTGGTGTTTGGGCTGGCGCTGCTGTTCATCTTCCTGGTGCTTGCGGCGCAGTTCGAGAGCTTTGTGGATCCGTTCGTCATCATGCTGTCGGTGCCGCTGTCGATGGTGGGGGCGCTCGGTGCACTGCAGTGGGCGGGCGGCACGCTCAACGTCTACTCGCAGATCGGACTGGTCACGCTGGTGGGCCTGATCACCAAGCACGGCATCCTGATCGTCGAGTTTTCCAACCAACTGCGGCAGGAAGGCAAGCCCTTGAAGGAAGCCACCATCGAGGCGGCGAGCCTGCGTTTGCGGCCCATCCTGATGACCACCGGCGCCATGGTGCTGGGTGCCATGCCGCTGGCTTGGGCCACAGGCGCTGGAGCCGAGAGCAGGCAGCAGATCGGCTGGGTGATCGTGGGCGGCATGTCGCTGGGCACGCTGCTCACGATCTTTGTCGTGCCCACGGTCTACACGCTGTTCGCACGCAAGGCGGTACCCGGAGAGATTCGCGCGGCTGACGAGGACGAAGCCCACGTGCCTGCCCCTGTGGCCAAGTTGGCGCCGCAATCTGGCGCCGATTGACGCGGCCCGCGCGGTCTACCCGCCGATGTAGTGCATCTCGATGCGGCGCGCACCGGACCCGGGTTCGGCCTGCTGCGCGCTGCGCAACTCCGAGTAGCGGTCCTCACGGGCGTTCCACAAGGCGCCCAGGGCGGCCGCGATCTCGTCGTCGGTTCTGGCGGGCCCGGTGCCTGTGGAGCCACGTAGCAGGGCCCGAAGGTCGTGACCCTGGCTGGCAAACAGGCACATGTACAACTTGCCCTCGGTGGATAGCCGCGCCCGGTTGCACTCCGAGCAGAACGCCTGCGTCACCGAAGAAATGACGCCCACCTCGCCCGACCCATCCCGATAGCGCCAACGCTGCGCCGTCTCACCCGCGGCACTCGGTTCGCAGGGCTCCAGGGGATAGGCCTGGTCAATGCGCTTGATGACTTCGGCAGACGGCAATACTTCGTCCATGCGCCAGCCGTTGGTAGCGCCCACGTCCATGTACTCGATGAAGCGCAGGGTGACGCGATCGCCATGCTGCTCGCGGAAGTACCGGGCCATGGGCAGGATTTCCTGGTCGTTGGTGCCCCGCTTGACCACCATGTTGACCTTCACGGGCCCAAGACCGGCGGCCAAGGCGGCCTCGATGCCTTGCAGCACATCGGCCACCGGGAAATCGACGTCGTTCATGCGCCTGAAGACCACGTCGTCCAGCGCGTCCAGGCTGACCGTCACACGCTTCAGCCCCGCCTCGGCCAGCGCATCGGCCTTGCGCGCCAGCAGCGACCCGTTGGTGGTTAGCGTCAGGTCCAGCGCATCACCCTCGGGCGTACGCAGGGCGGCCAGCTTCGCCACCAACACTTCCAGGTGTTTCCTCAACAGAGGTTCGCCACCCGTCAGGCGCAGCTTGCGCACGCCGTGGCGGATGAAGGCGCGCGACAGTCGCTCGATCTCCTCAAAGGTCAGCAGAGAGGTCTGTGGCAGGAAGCGATAGTCGCGATCGAACACCTCCTTGGGCATGCAATAGCTGCAGCGGAAGTTGCACCGGTCGGTGACCGAGATGCGCAGGTCGCGCAACGGTCTGCCCAGTCGGTCAGACAGCAGCCCTGACGGAGGTGCATAGTGTGCTGGCACGGCCGGAACCGGCGCGGCGTACCGAAGATCGGCCAGCGGAATGACGTTGTCGCCCATGGGTGGATTGTGCCGCGCGGGCACTTTCTGGCGGGTCTGGGGCTATCGCTGAGCAGAGCCGGGTCGATCAGCTCTGGGTGTGGGCGCTGGCGCGTTCAGGTCAGCCCGGCGTGCCCCCGTGAATCGACGGTCCCAATAGGCTTGCCGCATGTCTTCGATGCGCACTTCCGTTCCGCTGCGGGGCGCGTGGATGAACTTGCCGTCGCCGATATAGATGCCCACGTGGGAAAACGTTCGCTTCAGGGTGTTGAAGAACACCAGATCTCCAGGCCGGAGCTCTTCGCGGTTCACACGCAGCAGCCCTGTGGCGCTGGCCTGGTCGTCCACGCGGCGCGGCAGCACCAGCCCCAGGCTCATCTCGAAGATGTGCCGGGTGAAGCCGCTGCAGTCAAAGCCGTCGTCAGCGGAGCTGCCCCCACGGCGGTAGGGCACGCCCAAGAAGTTCATCGCCGACAGCACCAGCTCCGAGGCTACGTCACGTACCTGGCGAACCAGGGCGCTGCCCTCGCTGGCAGATTCCCGGCTGACAAAGCCCTTGTCCTGCAGCAGCTGCAGCACGGGGTCGGCTGCTGTCCGATCGTCTGGCGCAGCTTGTGCCACGGGAACAGCCCCAGTGGCTGCCACGAGGCAGACCGCCACCCACAGCGCCGAGAGCCGTGAGCGGTGAGCAGGAGAGGCATGAGGGGGCGCACGCATCGAGGGCGGCAGAATAGGGGCGAGCCCCCCGGCTGTCAACGAGGCCGCCTGCGGACCTCCATCCCCGTACCCCTACCCCTGACTGGAAGAGATACATGTTCACGGCTCTGCTGCTCGAGAAAGACGCCGACGGTTTTCGTGCCGGCGTGACCACGCTCCAGGACGACCGCCTGCCCAGCATGCCGGAAGGTGGCGTCCTGGTCCGGCCCCGGTTCTCGACGCTGAACTACAAGGATGGGCTGGCCTTGACGCAGCGTTCACCGGTGGTGCGCCTGTGGCCGATGGTCCCCGGGATCGATGGCGCCGGTGAGGTACTGCAGAGTGATCACCCCGATTGGAAGGTGGGCGATGCCTTCATCCTCAACGGTTACGGCGTCGGAGAAACCCACTGGGGTTGCCTGTCGCAGCGCGCTCGCCTGAAGGGCGATTGGCTGGTTCCGCTGCCTGCCGGTCTGACAGCGCGGCAGGCCATGGCTATCGGGACGGCGGGTTACACGGCCATGCTCTGCGTGATGGCCTTGGAGCGGCATGGCCTGAAGCCGGGAGACGGCGAGGTGTTGGTAACCGGCGCCACGGGTGGCGTTGGTTCGGTGGCCGTGCTGCTGCTGTCGCGTCTGGGCTACCGCGTGGCAGCGGCCACTGGCAAGACCGCCGAGGCCGCGTACCTGCATGAATTGGGCGCTGCGACGGTGATCGACCGGGCCGACCTTGCAGCGCCGGGCAAACCACTGCAGAAGGAGCGGTGGGCGGGGGTGGTGGATGCGGTGGGCAGCCACACCCTGGCCAATGCCTGCGCGCAGGTGCGCTATGGCGGGGCGGTGGCGGCTTGCGGTCTGGCGCAGGGCCATGATCTCCCGGCCACGGTGATGCCGTTCATCCTGCGTGGGGTGAGTCTGCTGGGCATTGACAGCGTGATGGCCCCGCAGGCCTTGCGCCGTGAGGCCTGGGCGCGCCTGGCCCGTGACCTGGATCTGACGGTGCTGGAGCGGCTCACCACGGAAATCACCCTTGAGGATGCACTGCCCAGCGCTCAATGCCTGATGGCGGGCCAGGTGGTGGGGCGACTGGTGGTCCGCATTCCAGACTGAAGGTCACTGCAGGGGGCCCTGCACCAGCACGTCAGGGCATAGCAAGTCCGCCATTGACAATGCCGCTCCAGACGGACAGGCCTTGTCCAGAAGGAGACACACATGGGATTTGAGGACTTCCACCGCCGTTCATTGCAGGACCGCGACGGCTTCTGGACGGAACAGGCTTCCCTGATCGACTGGCAGACCCCCTTCACTCAGGTCTGCGACTACAGCAACCCGCCGTTTGCCCGCTGGTTCGTCGGCGGCACCACCAACCTGTGCCACAACGCGGTGGACCGTCACGCGGCCACCCATCCTGAGCGCCAGGCCCTCATCTGGGTGTCCACCGAGGTGGACAAGGAGATCGTCTACACCTTTGCCGAACTGCAGGCCGAGGTGGAGCGCATGGCCGCCATCCTGCTGTCGTTGGGCGTCAAGCAGGGCGACCGTGTGCTGGTCTACATGCCCATGATCCCGGAGGCGGCGTTTGCCATGCTGGCTTGTGCGCGTATCGGCGCGCTGCATTCCGTGGTGTTTGGCGGTTTTGCCAGCGTCAGCCTCGCCAGCCGCATTGACGATTCGCAGCCTACGGTGGTGATCAGTGCCGACGCCGGCAGCCGTGGCGGCAAGGTGGTGCCGTACAAGGGCCTGCTCGATGAAGCGATCCGCCTGTCTTCCCACAAGCCGGCGCATGTGCTGATGGTCAACCGCGGCCTGAGCGAGATGCCAATGCAGGCCGGCCGCGATGTGGACTACGCCAGCCTGCGTCAGGCGCATCTGGACGCGCGTGTGCCCTGCGTCTGGGTGGAGTCCACGCACCCCAGCTACACGCTCTACACCAGCGGCACCACCGGCAAGCCCAAGGGCGTGCAGCGCGACACCGGCGGCTACGCCGTCGCGCTGGCCGCGAGCATGAAGCACATCTTCCTGGGTCAGCCGGGCGAGACCTACTTCTCCACCAGCGATATCGGCTGGGTGGTGGGCCACAGCTACATCATCTACGGTCCGCTGATCGCTGGCATGGCCACGATCATGTACGAGGGGCTGCCCACGCGCCCGGACGCCGCCGTCTGGTGGAGTCTGGTCGAGAAGTACCGCGTGACCGCCATGTTCAGCGCTCCCACGGCCGTGCGGGTGCTCAAGAAGCAGGATCCCGCCGCACTGACCCGGCATGACTTGAGTTCATTGAAGGCGCTGTTCCTGGCGGGTGAGCCGCTGGACGAGCCCACGGCCAAGTGGATCGCCGAAGCGCTGGGCAAGCCCATCATCGACAACTACTGGCAGACCGAGACGGGCTGGCCCATCCTGACCGTCTGCAACGGCGTGGAGCCCGCGCCCAGCAAGTTCGGCTCGCCCGGCAAGGCGGTCTACGGCTACGACGTCAAGTTGGTGGACGAGAACACCGGGCAGGACCTGGTGGGGTCGGACCAGAAGGGCGTCGTTGTCATCGAGGGGCCACTGCCCCCCGGCTGCATGCAGACGGTGTGGCAAGACGACGAGCGCTTCGTCAAGACTTACTGGAGCAGCATCCAGGGGCGGCAGGTCTACAGCACCTTCGACTGGGGTATCCGCGACAAGGACGGCTACTTCTTCATCCTGGGCCGCACAGACGATGTCATCAACGTGGCTGGGCACCGTCTGGGCACGCGCGAGATCGAGGAAAGCATCTCCAGCCACCCGAACGTGGCCGAAGTGGCGGTGGTGGGTGTGGCCGACCAGCTCAAGGGCCAGGTGGCGATGGCCTTTGCCATCCTCAAGGACGTGAGCCGCGCCGCAGATGAAGCCTCGGCTCTCAAGCTGGAAGGCGAGATCATGAAGGTGGTGGACGAGCGGCTGGGTGCCGTGGCGCGTCCGGCCCGCGTGCGCTTTGTCACCGCGTTGCCCAAGACGCGCTCGGGCAAGCTGTTGCGTCGCGCCATCCAGGCCGTTTGCGAGCAACGCGACCCGGGAGATCTCACCACCATCGAGGACCCGACCGCGCTGCAGCAGATCAAGGACCTGGTCAGCCCGCGCTGAGTAGCGGTGCTGCTGGACCGGTAGCCCCTCCCACCCTACAGGGGTAGGGTGAGTCCCCCCAAGAGGGGGTGGTGCCGCCTGGGGTGAGGCCGGGACACTGAAGGCCTGCATCCTTCAGGAGCCCGACATGAAATGCCACCACCCCCGCACACTCCCTGGGCATGCGCTGCAGCGTCGCGCCTTGCTCGCCACCTCCCTGTCGCTGGCCTGCACCGGCGTCCTGGCCGCCGCGCGCCGGGACACGGCGCCACTCATCCTCGCGGTGGAGGCGCCAGACGACCTCAATCCTCGGGGCTGGCTGATCAGCGAGAAGCTCGATGGCGCCAGGGCCTGGTGGGACGGCAGCCGCCTGCGCTTCAGAAGCGGCTTGCCGATTGCGGCGCCTGCCTGGTTCACTGCGGCGCTGCCCAACTACCCTCTGGATGGAGAGCTCTGGCTGGGTCGTGGACGCTTTGAGCAGTTGTCAGGCATCGTTCGTCGGCATCAGCCCGTGGATGCCGATTGGCGGCAGGTCAGGCTCATGGTCTTCGAACTGCCCGGTGCCGATGGCAGTTTTGCCCAGAGGGCGGCGCAGATGCGTCAACTGTCCGCGCAGCAGCCGCCTGGATCGCCATGGTGTGCCGTAGAGCAGTTCGAGCTGCCCAGCAGGCAGGCTCTGCGGTCAAGGCTGGACGACGTGGTCAACGCAGGCGGCGAGGGGCTGATGCTGCACCGAGCGGATGCCCCCTACGAGACCGGGCGCAGCACGGCCTTGCTCAAGCTCAAGCCGTTGCAGGACGCCGATGCGGTGGTTATTGGCCACTTGGAAGGGCAGGGGCGTCACGCGGGCAGACTGGGCGCTTTGAAGGTTCGCACGCCAGAAGGCAGAGAGTTTCTTCTGGGCACCGGGCTGCGCGACGAGCACCGGGACAGGCCGCCAACCGTGGGTTCGGTGGTGACTTTCACCTACCAAGGCACCACGGCGCAGGGCATCCCACGGTTTGCGAGTTTTCTGCGAGTGCGTACCGTGTAGCCACGCTGTGCGAGGCCTGCGAACCTGCTCAGAGCACCTCAGATGCGAAGTCCGCCAGGCGCGAACGCTCGCCCCGCGCAAGGGTGACGTGCCCCGAGTGGGGCCAGCCTTTGAAGCGATCTACCGCATACGTCAGGCCCGAGGAGCCCTCGGTGAGGTAGGGCGTGTCGATCTGGGCCAGATTGCCCAGGCACACGATCTTGGTGCCGGGCCCTGCACGCGTGATCAGCGTCTTCATTTGCTTGGGCGTGAGGTTCTGAGCTTCGTCGATGAGGACGAACTTGTTCAGGAAGGTGCGCCCACGCATGAAGTTCAGGCTCTTGATGCGGATCTTGCTGCGTACCAGGTCGTTGGTGGCCGCCCGGCCCCATTCGCCGGCTGAGCCATCACTGCGCGCCAGGACCTCCAGGTTGTCATCCAAGGCCCCCATCCAGGGGCTCATCTTTTCTTCTTCCGTGCCGGGCAGGAAACCGATGTCCTCCCCCACCGGCACCGTCACGCGCGTCACGATGATCTCCGTGTAGCGACGCTCGTCCAGCACCTGACTGAGTGCCGCCGCCAGCGTCATCAAGGTCTTGCCCGTGCCCGCCGTCCCCGTCAGCGTGATGAAGTCGCAATCCGGGTCCATCAGCAGGTTGAGCGCGAAGTTCTGCTCGCGGTTGCGGGCGTTGACCCCCCACACCGCATTCTTGGCGTGGGTGTAGTCGCGCAGCGTCTTCAGGACGGCAGTCTTGCCCGTGATCTCCAGCACACGTGCGTGCAACGGCGTGGCGCCAGGCGCTTCAAAGTAGACGAATTGGTTGATCAGCAGCGAGGGCACCAACGGGCCGCTGATGCGGTAGAGCGTGTGACCGCCTTGCTGCCAGCTCTCCATGGTCTTGCCATGCTTTTCCCAGAAGTCACCGGGCAAGTGCAGCACGCCGGTGTACAGCAGGTCCCCGTCTTCCAGCGTCTTGTCGTTGAAGTAGTCCTCGGCCGGCAAGCCCAGGGCCCGGGCCTTGACCCGCATGTTGATGTCCTTGGACACCAGCACCACGTCGCGCCCGGGCTGGGCTTCGCGAAGCGCCTGCACCACGCCCAGGATCTGGTTGTCTGCCTTGCCCTGAGGCAGCCCCTGCGGCAGCCGGATATCGAGCAAAGTCGTCTGGAAGAACAGCCGGCCCAGGGCTTCCTTGTGTCCTGTCTTGGCGAGCGGGATGCCTTCCTTGGGGTCGAGCAGGCCGTCGGTGGCCAGGGCATCGAGATCCCGGCTGACCTGCCGCGCATTGCGGGCCACCTCGCTCATGCCCTT
>CAISJH010000541.1 GCA_903885585.1 uncultured beta proteobacterium | reverse complement strand
CACCTGCAAGCCATAGACCGAGGACTGGAAGTGCATGACGGCACGCTCGGTGGTGCTCCACCAGCGGCCGCCCGCCGTCACGAGGGCCAGCGCCAGCAGGGCCAGGCCCGCCACGGCGAAAGCGCCCACGCGCAGGGCGGCAGGTCTCATGGACGGGCTCCTTGCGTCTGCGCGTCGGGGTTCAGGTGAGGTGCCACCGCCCCCTGTGGCGCCAGAAACCGACGCACCGCCGCCGGCCCTTGCAGCAGCAGGTCTTGCGGAGTGCCCAGGGCGGTCATGGTCATGAGCTGGTCGTCGAGGTAGAGCACGCGGTCGGCCACGGTGAACACGCTGGCGATGTCGTGCGTCACCATCACCACCGTGCGGCCCCGATGGTGCCTCAGTTCCAGCACCAGCTCATCCAGCCGGGCGGCATTCAGCGGGTCCAGCCCCGAGCCGGGTTCGTCCAGGAACAGCAGCGGCGGGTCCAGCGCCAGGGCGCGCGCCAGCGCTGCGCGCTTGCGCATGCCGCCTGAGAGCTGGGCCGGTATCAGGTCGAAGCCTTCCTGCAAGCCCACCAGTGTCAGCTTCTCGCGCGCCCGCTCCTCGCGTTGCGCCGGGGTGAGGGAGGTGAACAGGCGCAGCGGCAACAGCAGGTTATCGCCTACCGTCATGGAGCTCCACAGCGCGCCGGCCTGGAACATCACGCCAAAGCGTCGGCGCAATGCGGCCAAGGCGTCTTCGTCGCCTGTGTGCAGGTCCTGCCCTTGCAGCAGTACCTGGCCGGATAGGGGCCGCTGCAGGCCCACCAGGTGGCGCAGCAGCGTGCTCTTGCCGCAGCCGCTGGGCCCCACGACGGCCAGGACCTCCCCCGTGCGGACGGTGAAGTCAAGGCCCTGCAGGATGGTGCGCCCGCCCGCCTGCACGGCCAGGGCCCGCACCGCGAGCATCGGGCTCGCGCCCGCGCGTGCGTCGCCGTTCTCGGGCACGTGAGTCATGCCGCCTGGCGGGTCTGTGGCGGGCGACGTCTGCATCAGTAACCCAGCGCCGTGAAGACCACCGTGGTCGCGCAGGCGGCCGCCACGATCCACACCAGCGCCTTGACCACTGCGGTGGTAGTGGCCTCGCCCACGGCCTGCGCACTGCGCCCGGGATGCAGGCCCTCGCGGCAGCCGGCCAGGCCCACCAGGGCCACGTACAGCATGCACTTGAACAGGCCGATCCACAGGTGGGTGAAGCTCAGCGCGCGCAGGCACTGGTGCAGGTACTCGCCGCTGGACACGCCATAGACCGCAACCGCAGCCGGCCAGCCCGCCAGCACGCCGGCCAGGGCGCCAAAGGCGTACAGCACGGGCGCCACCAGCAGCAGGCCCAGCAGGCGCGGCAGCACCAGGTGGGCTACCGGGTCCACCCCCAGCACGCGCAGGGCGTCGATCTCTTCGCCCGCCTGCATGGTGGCCAACTGCGCGGCGAAGGCCGAGCCGATGCGCCCGGCCAGGATGATGCCGGTCATCATGCCGGCGAGCTCGCGCACCATGCCTACGGCCACCACGTCAGCCAGGAAGTTTTGAGCTCCGATGCGCGCCAGCTGGGCCCCGCCCATGTAGGCCAGCATCAGCCCGATGAGCGCGCAGCTGAGGGCGACGATGGGCAGCGAGCGTGGACCGCTCTGGTCCAGCTGGTGCAGCACGTCACGGCCCGTCGGGCCGCCGCGGCCGCGCACCCAGCGCCAGAGTGCGATCAGCACCTCGCCCAGGAAGGCGAGCGTGCGGGCGGCTTCGGCCAGGGGCCGGGGCCCCAGGGCGTTGTGGGCGGTGGACACGCCCGCATCATGCCGTGAGGCGCTCCCTTCTTTCGTTGGGGGGCTCACATCCCCTTGAACAGCCCGGCGTAGCTGCGGCTGACTTCCAGCTTTTCCGTGTGGCCCCGCACGCTGACGATCTGGCGGCCGCGGTCGTCGCGTGTGACGCTGTCGACCTCCCGGACGTTCACCAAGGTGCTGCGGTGGATCTGCCAGAACTGGTCGGGGTCGAGCTCGTCCACCAGTTCCTTGATGGGCTTGCGGATCAGGGCTTCGGTCTTGGCCGTTTGCACGCGGGTGTACTTCTCGTCGCTGATGAAGAACAGCACCTCGTCCACGGGGATCATCTGGATGGTGGACCCCACGCTGGCCTGGATGCGCGTGAGCCGGGGCGGTGCGGCGCCGGGGTGCATCTTCGCCGCCAGCTGGTGCAACAGGTGCTGGAGCGGGGGTGCCGCAGCTTCTTCGGGTGTGCCGCGAGAGTCCAGCCGCTTGCGGATGCGCTCGACCGTGAGCCGCAGGCGCTGCGCTTCGGCCGGCTTCAGCACGTAGTCGGCCGCGCCCTGCTCGAAGGCCTCCACCGCGTACTGGTCGTAGGCGGTGATGAAGACGACCTCCGGCAGCAGCTCATCGTCGGCCAGCGCCATCTGGGCGATCTGACGGGCGGCCTCCACGCCCGTCAAGCCGGGCATGCGGATGTCCAGAAACACCACCTCCGGCCGGTGTTGGGCCACCAGCTCCACCGCCTCCAGCCCGTTACGGGCCTCGGCCACGATCTGCAGATCAGGCCAGACCTCGGCCAGGCGGCTGCGCAGCTGGTCCCGCATCAGGCGCTCGTCGTCAGCGATCAGGGCGCGCGTGGCGGTGTGGGGCTGGGTATCGGGCATGGTGTCAGTCCTTGGTCGGGGTCGCGGTGCTGCCAGGGGCGAAGACGGGACCCACAGATGGCTGCCCAGGCGCGGGGCCGGGCGATGCTGGCGGCGCTGGTGTCGGGTTACGCCTGAAGATCCACCAGGCCAGCGCGCCCATCAGCAGCAACGGTGACAGGGCGGCGGCCAGGCTCAGCACCCCAGCAGCGGCGCTGAAGCCGAGAGCCAGCAGCAGGACCAGGGGCACGATCAGAAAGACGACCAGCATGGCGAGTGCGATGCCTGCGATCAGCGGCACCCATCCGATGTCCTGGCCGATGTGCAGGTGCACGGGTTGTCCGTCGATGATCAGCCGCACCGTGTCCTGGGTGGAGAACCACTGCAAGGCGCCCACCAGGGCCACCGTTGCCAGCGCCGCTAGCAGCAGAGCGATCAGCAGGCACAGTCGCAGTGCCGTCTTCATGCCACGCCCCCGGCGGCTGGGCTGGCCATGTGGGCCTTGTAAGGCAACGTCACGCGCGCCTGGGTGCCGCCGCCCTCGGGCGTGCTGACGTCCAGCCGGGCGCGGTCGCCGTACAGCAGCCGCAAACGTTCGCGGATGTTGGCCAGGCCGGTGCCGGTGCCGCCGGTGTCGGCTTTGCCGAAGCCCACACCGGTGTCGGTCACGGTCACCACCAGCTGCCCGTGCGCGATCTCGGCCTTGACCGTGAGCTGCCCGCCCTCCGGCTTGGGTTCCAGGCCGTGCTTGATGGCGTTCTCCACCAGGCCTTGCACCATCATGGGCGGGAACTCGGCCGAGCGCAGGCCCTCGGGCACGTTCACCTGGGTTTCCAGGCGCTCTTCCATGCGCACCTTCAGGATCTCCAGGTAGGGTTCGATGACGGCGATCTCCTGGCCCAGGTCACGCACGCCGTTGACCGTGCCTTCCCGCATCGCCGGCATGGTGGCGCGCAGCAGGGCGATCAGGCTCTTCTGCATGCGGCTGGCGCGCGGTGGGTCGGTCTCGATCAGGTGGTCGATGGAGGCCAGCGTGTTGAACAGGAAGTGCGGCTCCACCTGGGCTTGCATGGCGGCCATGCGCGCCTCGACCACCTGGCGCTTGAGCTGCTCGGCCTCGGCTGTTTCCTCGGCCTGAGCAGCCGCAGCTCGGGCCTGCAGTTGGCCCTTGTAGGTGATCTTGATGATGATGGAGGCGATGATCCACAGTGCGGCCAGATCGGTGAGGAAGTCGCCGAACTTCACGACGTGGATGCGGGTCCGCAGGCTGGCGGACTCCGCCTCCTTGGCGGCCTCCCGGGCGTCCTGTGCGGCCTCGCGAGCCGATTGCCGGGCCTCTTCGATCGCCTCGCGAATGCCCTGCTCGGCTTCGCGCACCGCCTGGCGCACTTCCTCGGTGTCCAGACCAGCGGGCAGGGTGATCTGCACGGTGGGGCTGTTGCGGGTGTCGCCTTCCTTCCAGGCGTCATGCGCGCCCTGCTTGATGTCCTGCCACACGGTGGGGGCTGACGGGCCTGTTGCTCCTGCCGATGATGCGGACTGCGCGGGCGCTGGTGGGTTCGCGCCGGCCTGAACTGCCGAAGCTGCCGCGACCGGGGCCGAAGCTGCGCGGGGAGTGATACGCACGCCGCGTTCGTCGATGCTGATGTCCACCCCTTCCGCCCTGGACCCGGCTGTGGGCTTCTCGATCTTGACCACCGGCTCGCGCGGCGGATTCGGCGGCCGGGGTTCCTTCGGCGCCTCGATCACCTCGCTGATGCGCCAACTGAAGGGGGGGATCGACTCCAGGATGCTGGCGGTGATCATCAACAGCAACGCCAGCAGGAAGAACCGCTTCCAACTGATGCTCACCAGCCAGGTGGCATACCGGTGAAAACCGATGATGCTGGCGTTGACCAGGCGCTGCCAGCGTTGGCGCCAGGGTGTGCCGGCGGCAGTGGCGGGGGAAGGTGGGTTCATGGCGGGTGGGCCTGGTGCAAGACGACGATGTCACCACTCTAGGCCGCTGCCGGTGCAGGGGCGAGCCGCGCACGACGGCCCGTCGCCACCGCCCGATGAACTGCACGCCCGGGCGACGGGCTGCCGGCGACGCGCAGCGCGCGGGGCTGGCACCCCGGCGCTGCGGCGGGCCTCCGTGGGGCCCGACCTGCCTTATCGGTACAGCACCTCAGGCAGCCACATGCCGATGCCCGGGAACTGGTACAGCAGGATGATCGCGATGATCTGGATCCCCATGAACGGCAGCATGCCCGCGAAGATCTGGTTCAGCGTCACATGCGGCGGGCTCACCCCCTTCAGGTAGAACGCCGCCATGGCCACCGGCGGGCTCAGGAAGGCCGTCTGCAGGTTCAGCGCCACCAGCAGGCCGAAGAACAGCGGGTCCACTCCGAAGTTGTCCAGCAGCGGGATGAAGATGGGCATGAAGATCACGATGATCTCGGTCCATTCCAGCGGCCAGCCCAGGATGAAGATGATGACCTGGCTGAGGATGAGGAACTCGGTCTTGGTCAGGTTCAGCGACATGACCCAGTTCTCCACCAGCTCCTGCCCGCCCAGCAGGGCGAAGGCCGCCGAGAAGATGGCCGAGCCGACGAACAGCCAGCACACCATCGCGCTGGTCTTGGCGGTCAGGAACACCGACTCCTTCAGCACCGACATGTTGAACTGCTTGTAGGCCACCGCCAGCACGAAGCCGCCGAACGCACCCACGGCCGCCGCTTCCGTGGGCGTGGCCAAGCCGAAGACGATGGAGCCCAGCACCGCCAGGATCAGCACCAGCAGCGGGAAGAAGCTGCCCAGCAGCATCTTGAAGATCTCCAGCCGCTGGAAGCTGAGGATGGCGTAGAACGCCACCATGGCCAGGGCGCCCACGCCCGCCCCGATCCACCAGCCGGTGGTGGGAGGTGTGCGCGCCGCTTCGGCCTGAGGCACGGGAGCCCCTGCGCCGCCTGCGGTGGCGGCGGCGCCCGGAGGCTCCTGCACGCCTTGCGACGCGCCGGGAGGCTCGTTCACGCCGCCGGATTCCGAGCCTGGGGGCTCCTTCACACCGGTGTCGGCCCCAGGAGGCTCTTTCACTCCGGAGCCCGCCCCGGGCGGCTCTTTGACGCCCGAGTCCGCACCCGGCGGCTCCTTGACGCCGCCGCTCTCTGATCCCGGCGGCTCCTTGACGCCGCCACTGTCGGCGCCCGGAGGCTCCTGCACGCCACCGGAGGAACCACCGGCTGCGCCGGCCTCCCGGGCCGCGCCTTCTGGCTCGGCCACGCCGCCGCT
>CAISJH010000540.1 GCA_903885585.1 uncultured beta proteobacterium | reverse complement strand
GGCCAGCCAGGGCATCGCCACCCTGGTGCAGGCTCAGAAGCAGGCGCTCGGGGTGGCCTGATGCCCGCGTTGCGCGTCGTTCTGGCGTCGAACAACGCCAAGAAACTGCAGGAGTTGCAGGCCCTGTTCGGCACCCTGCCGTTGGAGTTGGTGGCGCAGTCCTCCCTCGGTGTGGCCGAGGCCGAGGAACCCCACCTGACGTTTCTGGAGAACGCCTTGGCCAAGGCGCGCCATGCGGCGGCGTCCACCGGCGAGGCGTCGATCGCAGACGACTCAGGGCTGTGTGTGTACGCCTTGGGCGGCGCGCCGGGTGTGGTCTCTGCGCACTATGGCGGTGTGGTCGAGCCAGACGCTGACCGAGAGGCCACGCGCAGGCGCCAGGATGCGGTCAACAACCAGTTGCTGCTGCAGCGCATGGCCGGCCATGCTCAGCCTGAGCAGCGCCGAGCACGCTTTGTCAGCACACTCGTGGCCGTTCGTGCCGCTGATGACCCGGAGCCCTTGGTGGCCTTCGGTCGATGGGAGGGGCTGCTGCTGTCGGAGCTGCGGGGCACGCAGGGCTTCGGCTACGACCCGCTGCTCTACATCCCGCAGGCCGCATGCACGGTGGCCGAGCTGGCGCCGGAGCAGAAGAACCGCATGAGTCACCGAGCGCTGGCAGCCGAGCAGATGCTGCGCCTGATGCAGCAGGCCTGGGGTCTGTGACCGCTCCCGTGCCTGTCAGCCCGGCCGATGCCGCGGCCCGCTTCCTGCGGCCCGGCACCCTCAGCTTGACGCAGTTGCCCCCCCTGAGCCTGTACGTGCACCTGCCCTGGTGCCTGAAGAAGTGCCCCTACTGCGACTTCAACTCGCATGTGCCGCCGCCTTCGGGCGAGCAGCAGGCAGGGCAGGTGGCCGAGGGTTTGCCGGAGAGCCGTTACCTGGACGTCCTGTGCGCAGACCTGGAAGCTGCGCTGCCCTTGGTGTGGGGCCGTCGGGTGGTGAGCGTCTTCATTGGCGGTGGCACGCCCAGCCTCTTCTCTCCACAAGGTATTGAGCGCTTGCTGGCCGATGTGCGGGCGCGCCTGCCCCTGGAGCCCGGCTGCGAGATCACGCTGGAGGCTAATCCGGGCACCTTCGAGTCTCAGCGATTCAGGGCCTTCAGGCAGGCTGGAGTCACGCGCTTGTCCATTGGCGTGCAGAGCTTCGACGACGGCGCGCTGCGCCGTATCGGACGCGTGCATGATGCGGCGCAGGCCCGCGCCGCCGTGGCCGAGGCGCGCGAAGCCTTTGGCACCTTCAACATCGACCTGATGTATGCGCTGCCAGGCCAGACGCTGCAGGCCTTGCAGGCGGATCTGGCCGCGGCGCTCGCCTTTGAGCCGCCGCACCTGTCGGTCTACCACCTGACCATGGAGCCCAATACGGTGTTTGCCACTCGGCCACCGCAAGATCTGCCCGACGATGACACGGCGGCGCAGATGCTCGACCTCATCGTCGAGACCACCCAGGCTGCCGGCCTGCAGCGCTACGAGGTGTCCGCCTTTGCGCGGCAGGGCCACCGCTGCCAGCACAACCTCAACTACTGGCAGTTCGGGGACTACCTGGGCATTGGTGCCGGGGCGCACGGCAAGATCAGTTTCCCTCACCGGGTGCTGAGGCAGATGCGCTGGCGTGAGCCCGCCACCTACATGGCGCAAGCCCTGGCCGGGCAAGCGGTGTCCAACGAGCACGAGGTCGCTCGCAAGGACCTGCCGTTCGAATACGTGCTCAACGCCCTGCGGTTGCCGCAGGGTTTTGCCGTGGAGGATTTCTGCGAGCGCTCCGGGCTGCCCCCGTCAGCACTGGCGCGTGGGCTGACGCTGGCGCAGCAGCGCGGCCTGATCGAGCCTGTGGGCGTCGGGTCCGGGCAACGCGTGGTGCCCACGGCCCGGGGCTTTGACTTTCTTTCCGACCTGCAGGCGCTGTTCCTGCCCGCCGAGCGGCTTGATTGAGACCGCCGACCCAGCCGGCGGCGGGCCTTACACGCGGTTGCCGATGCCACCTGCGCTGCGCAGCCGCTCAATCAGCCGTGGGGCGATGCGGTTGAGCGAGAGCACCTCGTGCGCTGCGCCATGGGCGATTGCCTCCTTGGGCATGCCGAAGACCACGCAGCTGGCCTCGTCCTGGGCGATGTTGAAGCTCCCGGCGTCGCGCATGACGCGCATGGCCTTGGCGCCGTCGGCGCCCATGCCGGTGAGCATCACGCCCAGTGCGTTGGGGCCTACCACCCGGGCCGCAGAGTTGAACAGCACCTCCACCGAAGGCTTGTGCCGGTTCACCGGCTCTCCATCGGTGACGCGCGCGATGTAGTTGGCGCCCGAGCGCTCCACCGACAGGTGGAAGCCCCCCGGGGCAATGTAGGCGTGGCCGGGCAGTACGCGCTCGCCGTCCCGTGCCTCGGCCACCCGGATGCGGCACAGGCTGTCCAGCCGGGCGGCATAGCTCTTGGTGAAGCCCGGTGGCATGTGCTGGGTGATCATCACCGCGGGGCAGTCCGCCGGGAGGTGGATCAGCACGTCCTTGGTGGCCTCGGTGCCCCCGGTGGAGGCCCCGATGAAGATGATCTTCTCAGTGGACAGCCGGCCGATCGTCGGCAGGGCCGCGCGCCCCAGGCCGCCAAACTGGCTGGCCTGCCCCGCGGCGCTGGTGGAAGCCGCAGGCGAGTGCATGGCCGCTGCCGCGGAGCCCAGTGCGCTGGTGGCCAGCGGCACGGACGCTACGGGCGGCACCACCACACGCCGGATGCGCGCCTTGGAAGCGGTGCGGATCTTTTCGGTGATGTCCTCGGCCAGTTGCTTCAGGCCGTCCGTGATGCCGATCTTGGGCTTGGCCACGAAGTCCAGCGCTCCCAGCTCCAGGGCGCGCAGCGTCACCTCGGCACCGCGCTCGGTCAGCGTGGACACCATCACCACCGGCATGGGCCGCAGGCGCATCAGGCGCGACAGGAAGTCCAGCCCATCCATGCGCGGCATCTCCACGTCCAGCGTGATGACGTCGGGGTTGAGATTGCGGATCATCTCCCGTGCCACCAGGGGGTCGGCGGCCGCGCCCACGCACTCCATGTCGGGCTGCCGGTTGATGATCTCGGTGAGCAGACTGCGCACAAGCGCCGAATCGTCCACCACCACTACGCGCGTCTTCGCCATGCCCTGAAATTTCCTGTCTTGAGGTCAGCCCAAAAACATCCCTGCCTGATCCACTGGCACACCTTGATGCAGGTCAGAACAGGTCGATCGAGCCGCCCGCCGCCGGCTGCGCCGTGCGCTGCTGGGCCACGCGGTCCTGCTCGACGAAGGCCTCGGAGTGCGTGGCCGCCAGCCGTTTGACCATGGCCTTGCCGCTGGCGGGCAGAAAGCACACCTTGCGCGGGTAGATCTCCAGCACGTCCTTGCTCACCACGGGGATGCGCTCAGTGCGCAGGTAGTCCATGACGAACCTGGTGTTGCGCTCGCCCACGTTGATGGTGTTCATGCCGCCCAGCACGGCGCCGCCACCAAAGACCTTGGCTTCCATGGAGCTGCGTGTCGCCCCGCGCTTGACCAACTCACCGATGAGCTGGTCCATGGCGAAGGAGCCATAACGTCCGCTGTCGCCCGTTCCTTCGGGGAGCATGAAGTGGTTCATCCCGCCCACGCGGCGGTCGCGGTCCCAGATGCAGGCGGCGATGCACGAGCCCAGCGTGGTCATGATGAGGATGTCTTCGTTGTGGACGAAGAACTCCCCCGGCAGCACCTTCACCGCTTCGCTGCGGAAGTGGTTGTCGAAGTAGAAGAACGAGGCCTCGCCAGGTTTGCGGTGCGCAGAGCGCAGGTGTTGCAGGCGCGCCGAGTTGGTCAGGGCCGGACGCGAGCCCAGCGTGAGGGGGCCTGCCACGCTGCCATGTGCACTGGAGGGGCCTGCCGCGGCGGAGGTGGCCATTTCAGGCGCGCTCGTAGACGGTCTTGCCGCGCAGCACGAAGAGATCTCTGCAGTCCGTGAAGTTTTCGGAGTGGCCCACGTACAAGGTGCCTTTGGGCTTCATGGCAGCGTGGATCTTCTCGAGCACCTTGCGCTGGGTCTCGTTGTCGAAATAGATCATCACGTTGCGGCAGAACACGATGTCGAAGGCCTCGCCCAGCCCCGACCACTGCGGGCTCATCAGATTGAACACCCGGAACTGCGGAAGCTTGGCCAGCTCCGGTTTCACGCGGATGGAGCCTTCGTTGCGGCCCGTTCCCTTGAGGAAGTGCCTTTTCAGCCGCTCCACGCTCAGGCCCTTGCACTCGGCGTCGTAGACGGCGCGTTGGGCCTTCTGCAGCACCTTGGTGTCGATGTCGGTGCACAGCAGCGTCACCTGCGAGATGGCCGGCCCGAGGGCCTCGGAGGCGATCATGGAAATCGAATACGGCTCCTCACCCGTGGAGGCGGCGTTGCACCAGATGCGGATCGGTCGTCCGCGCTTGGCGCTCAGTTCTTCATGCAAGGCGTGGAAGTGATGCTCCTCGCGGAAGAAGGACGTCAGGTTGGTGGTGAGGCTGTTGACGAACTCCTGCCAT
>CAISJH010000539.1 GCA_903885585.1 uncultured beta proteobacterium | reverse complement strand
TGCGCTCTACCCCTATGCCGAAGCTCGTACGGCTGAAATGGCAGCACTGACCATCTCGCCCAACGTGCAAGGTCAAGGTGACGGCGAGAGAATTCTCAAGAGAATCGAACAGCGGGCCCGTGCAATGGGCTTGGAGAGCATCTTCGTCCTCACCACGCGCACCATGCACTGGTTCATCAAGCGCGGCTTCGCCCCCGTGGATCCAGACTGGCTGCCAGAAGCCCGCAAGCGAAAATACAACTGGGACCGCAAGTCTCAAGTGCTGGTCAAGCCCTTGAGATAGAGCAGACCTGACATCACCCCCCATACACCTAGGAGATCGACATGACCCGAATCGTGCAATGTGCCTATTTGAAAAAGGAAGGCGAAGGCCTGGCTTTCCCCCCATACCCAGGAGAACTGGGCAAGCGCATCTACGACACCATCTCGAAAGAAGGTTTCGAGGCTTGGAAGCGTCACCAGACCATGTTGGTCAATGAAAACCGGCTCAACCTCGCCGATGCCCGGGCCCGCCAGTACCTGGCTCGCCAGATGGAGAGATTCTTTTTCGGTGAAGGTGCGGAGCAGCCCCAGGGGTATGTTCCTCCAACCTGAAGAACGCGAACTCTCACCAGCACGGTGACGGTCATCAATTCACCTCAATAATCCGCTGGTCGGTGCATTCAATTATTTAGGTTCAATACGAGACGGATATCTTCCGACTTCGCGTGGGTATACTCACCGGGTATCTTTCACCACGCTCCCAGGAGAATCCATGCCCACCGTCGCAGAACTCATCGCCCAGAAGGCTGAACTCGAAAAGCAGATTGCAGACGCCCAGCGCGAAGAAAAAGCCGGGGCCATTGCACAGGTCAAGGCCCTGATGGCGCAGCACGGGCTCACCGCGGCCGATCTGGTCGCCTCCAGGGGCCCGTCAGCCGGTCGCTCCGCAGGCGCCAAGCCTGCCGGCAAGGTGGCGGCCAAGTACCGCGACCCGGCCACCGGCAACAGCTGGAGCGGACGTGGCCTGAAGCCCAACTGGCTCAAGGCCGCGCTGGACAGCGGCAAGACGCTGGCCGACTTCGCAGTCTGAAGCCCCCCACCCGGCGGGTAGTCACCTGTCCAGACGCCAGGCGGGGGCACTCAGCAGCCCCCGCCCGCTAGACTCCTGCCCGTGAGTTCACGCGGCCAGATCCCAGAGTCCTTCATCCAGGAAGTCATTGCACGGACCGACATCGTCGATATCGTCGGACGTCATGTGGCGTTGCGCAAAGGCGGCGCCAACCTGTTGGGGCTGTGTCCTTTCCACGGGGAAAAATCTCCCAGTTTCACGGTCAGCCCAGCCAAGCAGTTCTATCACTGCTTTGGCTGTGGGGCCCACGGCGATGCCATCCGCTTCCTCATGGAGCATGCGGGCCTGGGTTTCATCGATGCCGTCAAGGAACTGGCCCAGCAAGTCGGGCTGCAGGTGCCCGAAGCCCAGTCAGACCCTGCCGAACAGGCTCGAGCGGCACAGCTCAAGGCGCAGAAGAGCACGCTCACCGATGTGCTGCAAAAGGCCTCGGACCACTACCGCGCCCGGTTGAAGGACGATGCCCGTGCCATCGAATACCTCAAGCGCCGTGGCCTGACAGGTCGGGTCGCGCAGCACTTCGGCCTCGGCTATGCACCGCCGGGATGGCGCAGCCTGGCAAGTGCCTTTGCCAACTATGACGCCGCCGAACTTGCAGACGCGGGCTTGGTCATCGTCCACGGCGACAACGCAGAAGAGCAAAAGCGATATGACCGTTTTCGTGACCGGATCATGTTTCCCATCCGGTCGGTCAAGGGCGAAGTCATCGGCTTTGGCGGGCGGGTGTTGGACAGCGGGGAGCCCAAGTACCTGAACTCCCCCGAGACTGCGCTCTTCGTGAAGGGCCAGGAGCTCTATGGGCTGCATGAAGCGAGGGGGGCGATCCGCGAGCGAGGCTACGCCCTGGTGGTTGAAGGCTATATGGATGTGGTGGCCTTGGCACAGTCGGGCTTTGCCAACGCCGTGGCCACACTGGGCACCGCCTGCACCACAGACCACGTCAAGAAGCTGCTTCGCTTCACGGACAGCATCGTCTTCAGCTTTGACGGTGACGCCGCGGGGCGACGTGCGGCCTCACGCGCACTCGAGGCCGTGCTGGCACAGGTCAACGACCTGCGCAGCTTCAGGTTTCTCTTCCTCCCTGCGGAGCATGACCCGGACTCCTACGTGAGAGCGCACGGCGCATCCGCTTTCGAGAAGATGGTCGAAGGCGCCACCCCCTTGTCGCGGCAGTTGATCGACCGTGCCAGCGAAGGCGCGGATCTAGACACACCCGAGGGCCGGGCCCGCATGCTGGCCCAAGCCCGCCCGCTGTGGTCGCAGCTGCCCGCAGGTGCGCTGCGCCTGCAACTGCTGGCGGAGTTGGCCCAGGCCGGCCGCACCACCACCGAATCACTTGAAGACTTGTGGGGCGAGCGCCGGTCAGCCGACGTCAGTCCCAAGGTCAGGACGGCCTTCAAGGGGCCGACCAAGAGTCCTGCGGCGGGGCGACCACCTTCCTCCGTGCGACAGCCGCCAGACCACGTGGCACGCATGCTCCTCACACACGCCGCTCTGTGGCACGAGCTCAGTGGCCCGGACCAGGAGCTTCTGACCTCGCTGGAGAGCTGGCATGGCGAGCTCTTCCGTTGGATAGAGCGCGACCTCACCGAGCATGGTCCCCGCGAGTGGCCCAGCCTGCGCGAGGCCCTGGAGTCAGAGAGCTTCGGGTCCACGGCCCGACAACTCGTGGACGCGGCGGAGGTGGCACTGGCCATTGACAAGGAAGAACTGCGCAACGCTGTGGCACAGACATCGCGCGCGCTGGCGCTGCGTGATCCGCTGCGCCTCCTGGGCCGCCTCCCATGAGCGCATGCTTGGAGCGCCTGGGCTGAGGCTACCCAGGCAAACACACAGGCGCTGGACGCAGCCAAGCCAACAGTCAGATGCACGTTCAGTCGAATCTGTCAAGTGGGCGACGGTATAATCCGCACAACCGCGGCAAGAGTGGTAGCAGCACCTCCGGTCCCGGGCCGCCCCTGACACGGGTTTCATATCCAGGCCCCACCTCCCCCGCAAGGGCTGCGATTCAACAGGTCCACGCAGACTTGCCCGTCCCTCACCGTTTCTCGCGGGTTCCTTGATGGGAATCTTGGGCGTGCCCTGCGCGTCGATCGAACGCCGCAGAGGAAAGTTTGAGGGTATGCGTGACACCACATCGATAGGATGCACATGACTGCCAAGAAGACTGAAGCCGCCGCCAAGACCGCCAAGACCCCCAGCACTTCCAAGCTGGCACCCATGCCTGCACCCGCTGCCGAGACGGTTGAGCAGAAGAAGTCCGCTGCGGCCAAGTCTGAACAGAAGGCAGACAAGCCGGCCAAGTCAACTGCCCCCGCCGAGGCTGACAAGGGCGGCAAGCCGGCGAAGGCCGACAAGGCCGAGAAGCCTGAGAAGCCTGAGAAGGCGGCTAAGCCTGCCAAGGCTGGCAAGGAACCGAAGGACTCCAAGGCCTCCAAGACGGGCAAGGCCGGCAAGGCTGACGCGAAGGCCAAGCCTGAGCTCGAAGAGGATGACGTCGTTGACGTCGAAGCCGACTTCGAAGGTGCAGACGAAACAGAGGTGGCAGAAACCGTCGAGGTGGAAGAAGTCGAGGCCGAAAAGGTCAAGGCCAAGCCTTTGCGCATGAAAGTCTCGCGCGCCAAGGAGCGCGCGCTCATGCGTGAGTTCGGCCTGGAAGAGACCACGCTGACCGAGGAAGAGGTCGCCAAGCGTCGTCAGGAGCTCAAGACGCTCATCAAGATGGGCAAGACGCGGGGCTTCTTGACCCACCAGGAAATCAACGACCACCTGCCCGAGAAGCTGGTCAACGAGGAAATCCTCGAGGCCATCATCTCCATGCTCAACGACATGGGGATCGCCGTCTACGAGCAGGCGCCTGACGCCGCCACCATGCTGATCAGCGGCAGCAACACGGGCACCGCAACGGATGAAGAGGCGGAAGAAGCCGCCGAGGCAGCCTTGTCCACGGTGGATTCGGAGTTCGGCCGCACCACCGACCCGGTCCGCATGTACATGCGCGAGATGGGCACCGTGGAGTTGCTCACCCGCGAAGGCGAGATCGAGATCGCCAAGCGCATCGAGGGCGGCCTGCAGGCCATGATGCTGGCCATCAGCGCTTCGCCGACCACGATCGCGGAGATCCTGTCGATGGCCGACCGCATCGCCTCGGGCGACATGGCTATCTCCGAGGCTGTCGATGGTTTCGTCTCCACCGACGAGGCCGACGACTACGTGGCCGAAGAAGACTTCGACGAGTTCGACGAGGAAGACGACGACGACGGCGCGGGCGGCAGCAAGGCGCTGACCAAGAAGCTCGAGGAGTTGAAGTCGGCCGCGCTGGTGAAGTTCGAGGTGCTGCGCACCGAGTTTGACCGTATGCGCAAGGCCTTCGAGAAGGAAGGCTACAAGTCGGCGTCTTACACCAAAGCCCAGGGCGCCATCAGCAACGAGCTGATGTCCATCCGCTTCACCGTCAAGACGATTGAGCGGCTGTGCGGCATCCTGCGCAGCCAGGTGGACGATGTGCGCCGCTATGAACGCGAGATCCGCAAGATCATCGTGGACAAGTGCGGCATGCCGCAGGAGCAGTTCGTCCGCACCTTCCCGCCCAACGTGCTCAACCTGCCCTGGTCAGAGAAGGAAGCCGCCGCCGGCAAGCCTTACAGCGCCGTGCTGGGACGCAACCTGCCCGCCATCCAGGAGCTTCAGCAGAAGCTGATCGATCTGCAGGCCAAGGCCGTGGTGCCGCTCGAAGACCTGAAGGACATCAACAAGAAGATGAACGAGGGCGAGAAGTCCTCGCGCGACGCGAAGAAGGAGATGATCGAGGCCAACCTGCGCCTCGTGATCTCGATCGCGAAGAAGTACACCAACCGCGGACTGCAGTTCCTCGACCTGATCCAGGAAGGCAACATCGGTCTGATGAAGGCGGTGGACAAGTTCGAGTACCGCCGCGGCTACAAGTTCTCGACCTACGCCACGTGGTGGATTCGTCAGGCCATCACGCGCTCGATCGCCGATCAGGCCCGCACCATCCGCATCCCGGTGCACATGATCGAGACGATCAACAAGATGAACCGCATCTCGCGTCAGCACCTGCAGGAGTTCGGCTACGAGCCGGACGCCCCCACGCTGGCCGAGAAGATGGAGATCCCCGAAGACAAGATCCGCAAGATCATGAAGATCGCGAAAGAGCCGATCTCCATGGAAACGCCGATTGGCGACGACGACGATTCCCACCTGGGCGACTTCATCGAGGACACGAACAACGTGGCCCCGGTGGATGCGGCCATGCAGGCCGGCCTGCGTGATGTGGTCAAGGACATCCTGGACAGTCTCACCCCGCGGGAAGCCAAGGTACTGCGCATGCGCTTTGGCATTGAGATGAGCACCGACCACACGCTGGAGGAGGTCGGCAAGCAATTCGACGTCACACGCGAACGCATCCGTCAGATTGAAGCCAAAGCAATCCGCAAGCTCAAGCATCCGAGTCGCTCGGACAAGCTGCGCACCTATCTGGACAATCTGTGATGGTGCTGACAGGTGATGCGGACTGGGGGGGTTCCGCTCTTGCTCGGTCGCGATCCCAGGGCCAGACGCACTGCCCCGTGAAGGACGCCCGCGAACTGCGGCGCTGATAATTCCAGGTCGCCTGTCTGCTTTTCCACCCGACCCATGTCCTTCCGAGCCGAGCCTCCCTATGCCCACGGCAGCATGCCCAAGACGGGCTTGCTGCTGGTGAATCTGGGAAGCCCAGACCAACCGACGGCGGCCGCCACCAGGCGCTACCTGGCAGAGTTCCTCAGCGACCCGCGGGTGGTGGAGATTCCAAGAGCGGTGTGGTGGCTGGTGTTGCACGGCATCATCCTGAATACCCGGCCGGCCAAGTCAGCTGCCAAGTACGCGACCGTCTGGACCCCTGAGGGCTCACCTCTGGTCACCGGCACAAAGCGCCTGGCGACCCGTCTGCAGGAATCCCTGGACGCCCAGGGACATGCCGTGGTCGTCAAGACGGCCATGCGCTACGGCAACCCGTCCATTCCCGACATGCTCGACGAGTTGCGCAGCCAAGGGGCTACCCGGGTGCTGGTGCTGCCGCTGTATCCGCAATACGCCGCGGCCACCACGGCCAGCGTCTGGGACGGCGTGGCCAAGTGGTCGGCACAGGCACGTCAACTGCCTGAGTTCCGCTTCGTCAACCGGTATGGTGACGATCCATCGCTTGTCCGTGCGCTGGCCGACAGCGTGCAGCGCCACTGGGCCGCTCATGGCCGCGCAGAGAAGCTGGTGATGAGCTTCCACGGCTTGCCGGAGCGGTCACTGCATCTGGGTGACCCCTACCACTGCGAGTGCCACAAGGCGGCTCGGCTGCTGGCCGAGGCCCTGGGCCTGCCCCAGGACGCCTGGCAGGTGACATTCCAGAGCCGCTTTGGCAAAGCCCAATGGCTGCGTCCTTACACCGAGCCCACCCTCAAGGACATGGCCGCTGCAGGGGTCAAGTCGGTGGATGTCGTCTGCCCAGGCTTTGCGGTGGATTGCCTCGAGACGCTGGAAGAAATCGCGCAAGAGGCTCGTGAGGCTTTTCTCGAAGCGGGTGGCCAGAGCTTTCGCTACATCCCCTGCCTCAATGACGACCCTCTGGCCGTGCAGGCGATGACCAAGATCGCCCTGCAACACCTTCAAGGCTGGCCCATCACGGACGCGCCGCAGACCGCCGCCGAATGCGGCCGACAACGGCAGCTGGCCCTGAAGATGGGTGCGAAGAACTGAGGCCCAGTGAGCCCTGAGCTTCGTGCTCAGCGTCTGAACAGACGCCTGATCAGGGGCCAGCTCAGCAGCAACACGACCACGGCCAGCAAGGTGGCCGACGCAGGCCTTTCGATGAAGACGGTCCAGCGGCCTTCGCCAATGGACAGGCCATTGCGCATCTGCGCCTCAGCCAAAGGCCCGAGGATCATCCCCACGATGACGGGCGCCACCGGAAAGTCGAACCGCCGCATCAGCACACCGATCAAGCCCACTCCGAGCATCAGGTACAGGTCAAAGGCGCTCTGGCGCATGCCATACACCCCCACAGTGGCGAAGATCAAGATGCCGGCATAAAGCTGCGGCCGGGGAACCTTCAGCAGCTTGACCCAAAGACCCACCAAGGGCAGGTTCAGCACCAGCAGCATCACATTGCCGATGTACAGCGACGCGATCAGCGCCCAGACCAGGCTGGCGGAGGTGTCAAACAATTGCGGGCCGGCCTGGATGCCGTAGTTCTGCAAGGCAGACAGCAGGATGGCGGCGGTGACCGATGTCGGGATGCCGAGTGTCAACAGAGGCACGAGTGTGGCGGTCACCGCAGAGTTGTTGGCCGCCTCCGGCCCCGCCACGCCCTCGATGGCTCCTGTGGTGCCGAACTCCTCCGGGTGCTTGCTGAGCTTGCGCTCCGTGGCATAGCTGAGGAAAGTAGGGATCTCCGAGCCTCCCGCGGGAATGGTGCCGAAGGGAAAGCCAATGGCCGTTCCGCGCAGCCAGGCCGGCCAGGAGCGTCGCCATTCCTCGCGTGTCATGTGCACGCGGTTCAAGCGATTGATCTGCTGGGACTCCCTGCCCTCGTAAAGGGCACCGTAAAGGCACTCGCTGACCGCAAACAGGCCCACGGCGATCAAGACCACCTCGATGCCGTCCATGAACTCCGGGATACCGCCGGTGTAGCGCACCTGACCCGTGATCTGGTCCAGGCCCACCAGGCCGATGGCCAGGCCGATGAACAGCGCTGTCAGTCCGCGCAGCCGGCTCTTACCCAGCACGGCACTCACGGTAGTGAAGGCCAAAACCATCAAGAGAAAGTACTCCGGCGGGCCCAGCTTCACCGCATGCTCGGCCACGAAGGGCGCCGACACCGTGACGAGTACGGTGGCCAGCGTGCCGGCCACGAAGGACCCGATCGCCGAGGTGGCCAATGCCGCCCCAGCCCGACCGTGGCGGGCCATCTTGAAGCCCTCCATCGCCGTGACCATGGTGCCGGTCTCACCCGGCGTGTTCAGCAGGATGGACGTGGTGGAGCCGCCGTACATCGCCCCGTAATAGATGCCGGCGAAGAAGATCATCGAAGCCGTCGCGTCCACCTGGGAGGTGATGGGCAGCAGCATCGCCACGGTGACGGCAGGCCCCAGTCCGGGTAACACGCCAATGGCTGTACCCAGAACGCAGCCCACGAAGGCCCACAGCAGGTTCAGGGGGCTGGCCGCCGTGGCGAAGCCCTGCATCAGGTGATGCCACCAGTCCATCAGAACCACCCTGTAGACGTGAGACCTGGCAGGCTGATGGCCAGCCCCTTGGTGAACAGCCAGTAGGTGGGCGCTGCGATGAGGGCGCCCACGCAGGTGTCTGACAGCCAAGCGGAGCGCGGAGGCGGTTCGCCCTTGGCAAGGCGCAGGCCGCGGGCGGCCAACACAAAGCAGAGCGTGCAAGCCACGATGAAGCCGGCACGCTCGATCAGGAAGGCGTTGGTCAGCAGGCCTCCGCCCACCCAGGCCAAGGCGGGCCAGTCACCCTGCGCTGCCCCCGTGGGCGGCTCCATGTCACGGTAACCACCGGTCCAGCCCTGGCGAACCAGCAGCGCGCCGCAGACCACCAGCGCCACAGCCACCACCCACGGCAGGAAGTTCGGGCCGACGCCGGCATATCCCGCATTGGACGGGATGGACAGCGCGCCGAGCGCGATCAACGTACCCAGAACCATGGCACCGCAACCAATGAGGATGTGGGCCAGGTGCCGTGGCGGGTGCTCTGCAGGGGTGGGGGTGGCGTTCAAGGGTGGCTGTCTCAGATCATTCCGGACTTGACCATCGTGGCCCGCAGGCTCGCAAACTCACGGTCCACGAAGTCCTCGAACTCCTGGCCGCTCATCACCGCAGGCGTCCAGGTGTTCTTCTCCAGCGATTCGGCCCAGACCTTGGTCTTGGTGGCCTTCACGACCAGGTCAGTCAAAGCCTTGCGCTGTGCGGGCGTGATGCCAGGCGCACCGTAGACGCCGCGCCAGTTGCCGATCTCGACGTTGATGCCCAACTCCTTGAGCGTGGGCACGCTGATGCCCTTCAGGCGCGTGGGCGAGGTCACGGCGATCGCCCGCATCTTGCCGCTCTCGATGTGGGGAGCGAACTCGCTGTAGCCGCTGCCACCCACCGTCACGTTGCCACCCAGGATGGCGGCCACCGCCTCGCCACCTCCACGGAAGGCCACGTAGTTGATCTTGGAGGCATCCACGCCCACGTCGCGGGCGATCATGGCTGCAGCGATGTGCTCGGTCGAGCCCCGCGAGCCGCCTGCCCACTTCACGCTGCCCGGATCCTTCTTCAGTTGCTCCACCACGTCCTTCATGGTCTTCAACGGCGAGGCCGCCGGCACCACAAAGACGTTGTACTCACTGGTCAGTCGGGCGATCGGTGTCACCTGGCTGAGGCTGACGGGTGGCTTGCCCGTGATGATGCCGCCGAGCATCACAGCGCCCATCACCATCAGGGCGTTCGGGTCGCCCTTGCTGGCGTTGATGAACTGCGCCAAGCCGATGGCGCCGGCTGCACCGCCTTTGTTCTCGTAGGCCACTGCGCCTGCGCCCGCGGCCTGCAAAGCAGGGCCCAAGGCACGGCCGGTGGTGTCCCATCCACCTCCCGGGTTGGCCGGGATCATCATCTTCAGGTTGGTGGCAGCCTGAGCCGACAGGGGCCAGGCACCCACGGCAGCAGCGCCGGCCAGCATCTTCAAGAAATCGTCTCTGCGCATCATGGTCTCCAGCGTGAAGCAAGTGAGGAACGCCTTGTGGCGTACGGTCATGTTGCAGGCTGTCGCTGTCAAAACGCTGTCCGCCGGTTGAGGGTTATCCCTGGTTCATGCGACGTAGCCGTCGGGGCCAGGCTCACATGCTGGCCAGATAATCATGACGCTCGATGAACATCCTCCTGGTCGAAGACAACGTGGCCCTGCAGGCCAGCCTGTGCCGGGCCCTGGAAAGGCGCGGATTCATCGTGCGCGTGTGTGGCCGAGGCGACCAGGCACTGCAGGCCTGGGCCGATCAGGAACCAGACGTGGTGCTGCTGGACCTGAGTTTGCCCGGCATGGACGGACTGGAAGTACTGAGCCAGGCCCGCAGCGCGGGGCGCAAGACGCCAGTCATGATCCTCACCGCGCGGGGCACTGTGGGGGACCGGGTGCTGGGGCTCAACACTGGCGCCGACGACTACCTGGCCAAACCCTTTGATCTGGACGAACTGGAAGCGCGCCTGCGAGCCCTGCGTCGCCGCGCGCCTGCCTCAGCGCCTGCGATGAGCTACTGCGGCTTGCAGGTGGACGCCGAGTCGGGCGCTGTGCTTCGTCATGGGCGTCCTCTGGAACTGGCTGGCCGCGAGGCCGCCATGCTGCGGGCGCTGCTCGCGCGAGCGGGACAGGCCGTGGCCAAGGAGCGCTTGTTTGACCTGGTGTTTCCAGGAGAGATCGAGGTGCACCAGGAGGCCGTCGAGGTGGTGGCCTACAGGCTTCGCAAACGGCTGCAAGGCACTGGCGTAGCCCTGGTCACGTTGCGCGGTCTGGGCTACCTGTTGCGCCCCGCCCCGTGACGCGCTCGCTCAAGCGTTATCTGCTGGCGGGCATCCTGGGGCCTGTGGTGGCCTTCATGCTGCTGAATGCCTTCAGCGTCTACCACCAGGCGCTTCAGGCGGCTGACACGGCGTACGACCGCACCTTGCTGGCCTCCGCGAAATCGATTGGCGAGTTGCTGGAAGTTGCCGTGGACCAGGGGCAACCGCGGCTTCGCTCCACGCTCTCGTATTCGGCGTTAGAGGCTTTCGAGGCGGACATGCGCAGCCGCATGTACTTCAGGGTCAGCGGGTTCGATCGCGAAATGGTGTCCGGCTACGAGGACCTGCCGCCACCACGGGTATGGGAGGGTGGCAGCGGGCCCTACGCCGCGCTCGTGAATTTCTACGACGACGTCTATCGCGGTGAGCCGGTGCGCATGGCCGTCTTGCTGCAACCGGTAGCGGGCCTGGCCGGGCAAGGCATGGCCACCGTACAGGTGGCGGAGACGCTGGAGCTGCGCCACGCGCTCGCCCGGAAAGTGCTGCTCGATATGGCCTGGAAGCAAGGGGTGCTGATTGCCTTGATCGCGGCCGTGGTGGTCTGGGTGGTCCAGCGTGGCACGCAGCCCTTGCGGGAGCTGAGCCGTCAGTGGCAGTCGCGACCAGAAGACGACCTGTCCGCACTCCAGACAGGCCAGGCACCCAAGGAACTCTGGCCGGTGATCGAAGCCGCCAACGCCGTGATGCAACGCCTGGACCGGCTGTTGCGCCAGCAGAAGCGATTTGTGCGCGATGCCTCCCACCAACTGCGAACGCCCCTGACCGTCCTCAAGGTGCAGGCCCAGTCGGCTCGGCGCGGCGATCTGGACCCGCTGATTGCTCTGCAGGACATCGAGGCCACCGTGGACGGCGCCACGACCCTGGCCAACCAGATGCTCGCCCTGGCCAAGGCCGAGCAGCTGCGCCAACAGGACGTCTCCGACCCCGTCCACTGGGACCGGATTCTTCGGGAAGTGGCCCTGGACCTGGCCCCCTTGATGGCCGACAAGCATCTGGATCTCGATCTCCAGGCGCAGTCCTGCAGGGTGCAGGCCCACGAGTGGGGCGTGCGGGAGCTGACACGCAACCTGCTGCACAACGCTATCCGCCATTCCCCAGAGGGCGCACACCTGCTGGTACGGCTGGAAGCGCCTGCCGCCTATGCAGTGCTGACCTTGTCTGACGAAGGCGACGGCATTCCGGACAGTCTGCGGCCTGTGCTGTTCCAGCCCTTTGCGCGCGGCGAGGCCCCTGCCGTCGGCTCCAGCGGCTTGGGGCTGGCCATCTGCCGTGAGATCGTTTTAGCCTGCGGCGGGCGCATACAGCTGGAAAACCGCGTGGCGCAGGATCGGGTCTGCGGCTTGGATGCCGTGGTGAGCATGCCCCTGACAAGGGCCGAATCAGGAGGACCGACGTGAGCCGCAGGCACGAAGAACTCGAAGACAACCCAGACAAGATGGGGCCAGGGGACCAGCGGCTGGACAAATGGCTGTGGGCAGCCCGGTTCTACAAGACGCGATCGCTGGCGGCCCAGGCCATCGAGGCTGGCAGGGTGCACGTCAATGGCGCCTCCGCCAAGGCCTCTCGCAGCCTGCGCCCCGGAGACCTGGTGCTCATGCGCCAGCCGCCCTACACCCGTACCGTGGAGGTGCTGGGCCTGAGTAGCGTCCGTGGCCCGGCCCCAGTGGCCCAGCAACTCTATGCGGAGACTGCGCAGAGCCAACAGGATCGCCAACAGGCGGCACAGGCCCGGCGCTTCGGCGTGGAGCCAGCACTGAGCCAGGAACAGGGGCGCCCCACCAAACGGGACCGCCGCTCGCTGGTGGAATGGCAGCGCTGGAGTGCGGTGCTGGACCCAGAAGATTGACCGTTTTCCAATCGGGGCCTTGAAATCGCCACGGCCAGCCCCACCGTCTGGAAACTTCGACAGTCTTCTTCCATTCCGACATGTCCCCATCCGACACCTTCCCCCCAGACAACGGTGCAACGCCACCAGAGACGTCCGCAGGCGCTGCATCCGCGGACGGTGCGCCTGAATCCAACCTGACGCCTGAGCAGCGCTTGGCTGATCTGGAAGCACGACTCGGCAACATGTCGGACGCCTACCTGCGAGCCAAGGCAGAGGCCGAGAACGTGCGCCGTCGCGCGGAGGAAGAGGCCAGCAAGGCCCGTAAGTTCGCCATCGAGGGTTTTGCGGAGAGCCTGCTGCCGGTGCGGGACAGCCTGGAGGCCGCCATCGCCCTGCCGAACGCCACCAACGAGCAGTTGCTGGAGGGTGTACAGGCCACGCTGCGCCAGCTGGTGCAGGCGCTCGAGCGCAACAAGGTGTTGCCGATACAACCACCCGCGGGCACGCGCTTCGATCCCCACCAGCACCAGGCCATCAGCATGGTGCCGGCCGAACAGGATGCCAACACGGTGGTCACTGTCCTGCAAAAAGGTTACCTGATCGCTGAGCGTGTGTTGAGACCGGCCTTGGTCACCGTGGCTGCGCCCAAGTGACGCTGCCTTGAAACACGGCAAACCAGCCACAACTCCTCCACATCACATCCTTCCAACGGAGCAAGAACATCATGGGCAAGATCATCGGCATTGACCTCGGCACAACCAACTCGTGCGTGGCCATCATGGAGGGCAACTCCACCAAGGTCATCGAGAACAGCGAAGGCGCGCGCACCACGCCGTCCATCATTGCGTACCAGGAGGACGGCGAGATCCTGGTCGGCGCCTCGGCCAAGCGCCAGGCGGTGACCAACCCCCGCAACACGCTCTACGCCGTCAAGCGACTGATCGGCCGCAAGTTCACCGAGAAGGAAGTGCAGAAGGACATCGACCTGATGCCCTACACCATTGCCGCGGCCGACAACGGTGACGCCTGGGTGGAAGTGCGCGGCAAGAAGCTCGCGCCGCCCCAGGTGAGTGCCGAGGTGCTGCGCAAGATGAAGAAGACCGCCGAAGACTACCTTGGCGAAGAAGTGACCGAGGCCGTGATCACGGTGCCGGCCTACTTCAACGACAGCCAACGTCAGGCCACCAAGGACGCCGGCCGCATCGCCGGGCTGGAAGTCAAGCGCATCATCAACGAGCCCACTGCCGCGGCCCTGGCCTTCGGCCTGGACAAGCACGGCAAGGGAGACCGCAAAATCGCGGTGTTCGACCTGGGCGGCGGCACGTTCGACATCTCCATCATCGAGATTGCCGATGTGGACGGCGAAAAGCAGTTCGAGGTGCTGTCCACCAACGGTGACACCTTCCTCGGTGGTGAAGACTTCGACCAGCGCATCATCGACTACATCGTCACCGAGTTCCGCAAAGACCAGGGCGTGGACCTCACCAAGGACGTGCTGGCGTTGCAGCGCCTGAAGGAAGCCGCCGAGAAGGCCAAGATCGAGCTGTCCAACAGCACGCAGACCGACGTCAACCTGCCCTACATCACCGCAGACGCCACTGGCCCCAAGCACCTGAATATCAAGCTCACGCGCGCCAAACTCGAAGCGCTGGTGGAAGAGCTGATCGACCGCACCATGGAGCCCTGCCGCATCGCCATCAAGGATGCGGGTGTCAAGGTCAGCGAGATCGATGACATCATCCTGGTCGGTGGCATGTCGCGCATGCCCAAGGTGCAGGACAAGGTCAAGGAGTTCTTCGGCAAGGAGCCGCGCAAGGACGTCAACCCCGATGAGGCCGTGGCCGTGGGCGCGGCCATCCAGGGTCAGGTGCTGGGCGGTGAGCGCAAGGACGTGCTGCTGCTGGACGTCACCCCGCTGAGCCTGGGCATCGAAACCCTGGGCGGCGTGATGACCAAGATGATCAAGAAGAACACCACCATCCCGACCAAGTTCAGCCAGGTGTTCTCGACGGCCGACGACAGCCAGCCGGCCGTGACCATCAAGGTCTACCAGGGTGAGCGTGAGATGGCCACGGGCAACAAGAGCCTGGGCGAGTTCAACCTCGAGGGTATCCCGCCCGCGCCGCGGGGCCTGCCGCAGATCGAAGTCACCTTCGACATCGACGCCAACGGCATCCTGCACGTCAGCGCCAAGGACAAAGGCACGGGCAAGGAAAACAAGATCACCATCAAGGCCAACTCCGGTTTGAACGAGGAAGAGATCCAGAAGATGGTCAAGGACGCGGAGCTCAACGCCGCTGAGGACCAGAAGAAGCTCGAACTCGTGCAGGCCCGCAACCAGGCCGATGGCATGATCCACTCTGTCAAGAAGAGCCTGTCCGAGCACGGTGACAAGCTCGACGCGGGCGAGAAGGAGAAGATCGAAGCTGCGCTCAAGGACGCCGAAGAAGCCCTCAAGAGCGATGACAAGGCCGTGATCGATGCCAAGACCGAGGCCTTGATGACGGCCAGCCAGAAGCTGGGTGAGAAGCTCTATGCGGACCAGGCCGCAGCGGCGGCCGCGGCGGGTGCAGCCGCAGGTCCCGAGGCAGGAGCCCAGCCGCAAGGCGGTGGTGCCAAGCCGGCAGACGACAACATCGTGGACGCCGAGTTCAAGGAAGTCAAGAAGTGATGTAGCGGCGGCTCTGCGGAGCTGCCTTTTTTGAAGCGCCGCGCCGAAGGACCCTGACTGGGGTTTCCCTCGCCGCGGCGAACCTGTTTCAAAGGGCTGGGGTCCACCGATGGCCAAGCGTGATTACTACGAAGTCCTGGGCGTTGCCAAGAATGCCGCTGATGAGGACATCAAGAAGGCCTACCGCAAGCTGGCCATGAAGTACCACCCTGACCGCAATCAGGGTGAAGGCGCCAAGAAGGCCGAGGAGAGCTTCAAGGAGGTCAAGGAAGCCTACGAGATGCTTTCTGACGCCCAGAAGCGCGCGGCTTACGACCAGTACGGCCACGCGGGCGTGGACCCGAACATGAGCGGACGCGGCGGTGGTGCCGGCCCAGAGGGCTTCGGAGGCTTTGCCGAAGCCTTCGGCGACATCTTTGGCGACATCTTCGGTGGTGCCGGGGGTCGGCGAGGCGGCGGTGGACAACAGGTCTACCGCGGCAACGACCTCAGCTACGCCATGGAGATCTCACTGGAAGAGGCGGCCCACGGCAAGGAAACGCAGATCCGCATTCCCACCTGGGACACCTGCGACACCTGCAAGGGCAGCGGCGCCAAGCCCGGCACCAGCCCCAAGACCTGCACCACCTGCAACGGTAACGGCACGGTGCACATGCGCCAGGGCTTCTTCAGCATCCAGCAGACCTGCCCCCACTGCAAGGGCACCGGCAAGATCATCCCCGAGCCCTGCATCACCTGCAACGGGGCGGGCAAGATCAAGCGTCAGAAGACACTGGAAGTGAAGATCCCCGCGGGCATCAACGAGGGCATGCGTATCCGCTCGGCGGGCAATGGTGAGCCGGGCACCAACGGCGGCCCGGCGGGCGACCTCTACATCGAGATCCGCATCAAGCAGCACGACATCTTCGAGCGCGATGGTGACGACCTGCATTGCACCGTGCCGGTGAGCATGACCACCGCCGCCCTGGGTGGCGCCATCGAGGTGCCCACGATCGGCAGCAAGGCCGAGATCGAGCTACCCGAGGGCACCCAGCACGGCAAGACCTTCCGTTTGCGGGGTAAGGGCATCAAGGGCATCCGCTCCAGCTACCCTGGAGACTTGTATTGCCACATCACCGTGGAGACCCCCGTCAAGATGACCGACCACCAGCGCAAGTTGATGAAGGAACTGGACGAGTCCTTCAAGGGAGCCGGCGACCGGCACTCGCCTAACGCCAAGAGCTGGACGGACCGGGTGAAGGACTTGTTCAAGTAGGGAGTGGGTGAACGGGTTGCCAACACGGCGACCCGGAGAGTAAGCTGATGAGTTGAAGAACGCAGCATCGACGTTCACCAGCTGAGAGAGCCAAACCATACCCAGATGATCGAGGGCACGATTCAGATTGATGAGGAGGTCACTGCTGACAGTGCGCTCGTCATAGACAGCAACTCCACCTCACGCAGTGTGACGGTGCAGAACCTCCGCGCCTTCGGATTTGGCAACGTTCGTCAGGCCAGCCGGATGGTCGATGGCCGCAACATCCTGGAACACCGCCATTTCAATCTGGTGGTGTGTGATCACAACTTCGATCACGAGAATGCCTTTGGCCTCTCTCTGCTCGAGGAATTGCGGCGGGAGAACATGCTTCCCTTCTCTACCGTCTTCATCATGATCTCCAGCGAAGCCACCCACACCCAGGTGGCGGAAGCGGCGGAATCGGCATTGGACGGCTACATCCTCAAGCCGTTCTCTGCCAATTCACTGGCCGAGCGGATCAAGGAGGCAAGACAGAAGAAGAGAGTCCTGAAAGACATCTTCCAGGCTCTTGAGCAACGCGATTACGAGACCGCGTCGCAGCTGTGCCTTGAGCGCTTTGAATCGCGTCAAATGTACTGGCTGTATGCCGCCCGCATTGGCGCTGAATTGCTGATGCGACAGGGCCGCAATGGTGAGGCGGCTCAACTCTTCGAGGCGGTGGTGGCGGCAAAGACGGTCCCATGGGCCCGTCTGGGTTTGGCTCGAGCGCACTTTGCAGATGGCGACATCGCCAAGGCGCGCCGCCGAATCGAAGACTTGCTGGGAGACGAGCCCGACAACGCCGATGCGTATGACGTGCTGGGCCGCGTGCAAATGGAGCAGGGTGAGGTTGCGGCAGCACGGGCCACCTACGAGACCGCCACGCAGCTCACGCCGGAGTGCATCCTGCGTCTGCAGCACACAGGCACACTGAATTTTTATTCTGGCGAGCCCACCAGGGCCGCGGAGCTGTTGGAGCGGGCCTGGACCATCGGCAAGCGCTCCCGGCTGTTTGACTACCTGACCATGTTGCTGATGGTGTTCATAAGGTTCGACAAGCGGCAGACAAGTGGCCTGGAGATCGCGCTGGAGAACCTGACGAAGGCTTCCAGCAGCCACACGCAGTCGGTTCGTCTGCGCCGTTTCGAGCGCATCTCCAAGGCGTTGTGGGAGGTATCCAACGGCAACGCAGAGAAGGGCTTCGCGATAGCTCGTGAAGTCAGCAGCGACAGCATGCGGCCGGCCTTCGACATGGAGGCTGCCATGAATGTCTTGTCGATGCTGGCGCGGCTGGCGGGCAAGGGCTTCCC
>CAISJH010000538.1 GCA_903885585.1 uncultured beta proteobacterium | reverse complement strand
TGGAGAGGGTGCCATGTCTGTACCAATCGAACTCCTTACGCAGCAGGTGCTTCAGCTGCCCGCAGCTGACAGGGCGCGCTTGCTGGATCAGGTGGTCAGCAGTCTTGATGCCGATCGCGAGCGAGACGCCCGCTGGAATGCGCTGGCTGCAGAGCGTGACGCTGAAGCAGACGCGGATCCTGCGGTGCTCGTCTCCGGTCCGCAGGCCGTTGCCCGCATACGTGCTGGCCTGAAATGACCTACAGCCTGCACCGAGGTGCGGAGCAGGATCTTCTCGAAGCCGCACAGTTCTATCGTCGCGAGGGCGGTTCTAGGCTCGCGAGCCGATTCCTGAGCGAGTTTGAGCGCGTGGCTCAACTGATGGTCGAGTTCCCGGGCATCGGGACACCCACAGAAGGTCTTCGCCGAGTTCACCCACTTCGGAACTTCCCGTACTCAGTGATCTATCGCGTGACCGACGGACAGATTCGGATCTTGGTCGTCCGCGGGCAGCTCCGCGACCCCGAGTACGGTGACTCTCGGCGGTAGCTGGCGTTCCGAGCAATGCCTAACCCTACGCTCAACCGGACGCGTAACAGCGTTCGCCGCCTGGGCCTCATGTTGTTCTGGTGAGGTCGCCGCCCGCTGCCGCACGCGGGGGGTATCGGGCGGCCGCGTGAGAGGATGACGAGGTTATGCCGATATTCGACTTCCTCAACCCGAACATTCCAGGCGGTCTGCCGACGGTCGTCATGCCCGTCATCGAGGCCACTGACAGCGGCCTCAGGGGCTACGGTCATCTGGTCGATGACCCTGAACTCTGCCCCGTCGAGATTGTTCGCTGGCCCTCGACGGGCACCCGGCCCGTGGACGAAGACACCGGCGATGAAGCCGGCACCACGCAAGGCGTTTTCGTCAGCGATTGGCAGGGCGACATTCTTTACGGGAAGAATGAAGCGGTCTCCGGGCACTACATCCTGGCGTACGCCACCGACCCGCCACAGGCCCGCGACGATCATCGCCGTGAGCCCAGCCGGATGCTGCTTTGGCATGCCAATTACCACCCGGACGGCGGTCAACTCTTCTTCCCGCTGGACTGCAAACCCTTTTACGTCCCGCTGGCCTTGCCGGGTGATGACATCACACCCGAGCGATTCGTCTGCTTCCGCTTTGCCGGCGACAAGGGCCTGTACATCCACCCCAACATCTGGCACGAAGGCGTGTTCACTGCCAGCGGCAGGCAGCGCTTCTTTGACAAGCAGGGCGCCGTGCACGCCAGGGTGTCGGTCGACTTCGCGCGCGAGTTCAATTGCCTGCTCGAGGCACCGCTGTAGGCTGGGTGCAGTCACCACGGCATCCGTGATGCGGCAGCCCCGGGGGAAGGGCCAACACTTGAACATCCGTCCGAAGTCGGCAAACAACAGAGATCTGCGGCCCCTCACCGACGCGGATGCATGCGAGTTCCAGCGTCTTCGATTGCAGGGCCTGCAGGAAAGCCCTTCCTCATTCGGCTCAAGCCATGAAGAAGAAGTGCACAAGACCCCGGACCAAGTTCAGCAGCACATCGCGGGTTCCGTCGAACGGGTTTTTCTGGGACTGTTCATCGGCACAGAGATGGTCGGCATGGTGGGGGTGGGCCGGGAACAGGGCCTGAAGGAGCGACACATTGCGTTCATCCGAAGCATGTACGTTGCCCCGCAGGCACGAGGTCAAGGTGCCGGCCACCAGCTCCTTGCCGCTGCGCTGCAGCAAGCGTGGTCATGGCAGGGCGTGGAGCAGGTGACGCTGTCGGTCACCGCGAGCAACGAAGCAGCCGTGCGCCTGTACAAGGCCGCCGGCTTCATGGAAGTGGGGCGTATGCCGCGGGCGCTCAAAATGGGGCCGAACTACTTCGATGAGCTGATGATGGTGCATAGGGTTGCCCGGTCATGACACCGAAGAGATCTTTCCCGTCCGGCTGGGCCCTCATAAGACCGGCGGACACTTGGAAGTAGCGCCGAATCAAGGTCGCCTTCTCGGGCATCTTGCAGAAGGTCGAGCACTGCTGAACAGGAGACCCGCAGATGCGCGTGATGGTGTTGGTCAAGGCCACTGACGACAGTGAACTGGGCACGCTGCCCTCGGCGGAGTTGATGGCAGCGATGGGGCGCTTCAACGAGGAGCTGAGCCAAGCCGGCATCTTGCGCTTCGCTGATGGGCTGAAGCCGTCGTCACAGGGCAAGCGGGTGGCGTTTGACGGCCCGGCTCGCACGGTCATGAGCGGCCCGTTTTCGCAGACCCGGGAATTGGTGGCCGGCTTCTGGCTCTGGGAAGTGCGTGACATGGACGAAGCCCTTGCGTGGGTCCAGCGCTGCCCCAACCCCATGCCAGGCCCGAGCGAGATCGAGATCCGGCCGCTGTACGAGATGGATGATTTGCGCTGAGACTCTGAAGGAGAACCGAGATGCAGCACACCCTCACCGGTAAGCGTGTTCTGATCACCGAGGCGGATGAGTTCATGGGTCCGGCGCTGTGCGAGGTGTTTGCCGAGCAGGGCGCTGAGGTGGTGGCCAGCACGGCGGACCTCGCGCCGCCAGAGGCCGCGGCCCAGGTGGTGGCCCAAGCGGTGAAGGACGCCGGGCCCATCGATGTGCTGGTGGCCAACCTCGCCTACCGGGCGCCCACCACGCCCGCAGTGGAGGTGGGCGAGGACGAGTGGCGCGCCGTGTTCGCCGCCCTGGTGGACCCCTTGCCCCGTCTGGTACGCGCAGCCGCGCCCGCGATGGTGGCGCGGCGCAGCGGCAAGGTGCTGGTGGTGGGCAGCGCCTCCGCCCTGCGCGGCATGAAGCGGGCCTCTACCTACAGCGCCGCCCGCGGGGCGCAGCTGGCCTACGTGCAGGCCGTGGGCGTGGAGCTGGCGCCGCACCAGGTGCAGGTCAACGCCATCGCGCAGAACTTCGTGGACAACCCCACCTACTTCCCCCCCGAGGTGCAGGCCAACCCGCGCTTCCAGGAGCGCCTGGCGCGCGAGGTGCCGCTGGGCCGCCTGGTGGGTGCGCGCGAAGATGCGCTGTTCGCGGCCTACCTGTGCAGCAGCGCGGCCGACTGCTTCGTGGGCCAGGTATTCCCGGTGTGCGGCGGCTGGGTGGCGCGGTGAGCGCGGCCCCGCTACCCACCATGCCCGGCGCGACGAGCACGCCGCCGTGGCCTGGTCTTGCATCCGGCGAACCGGTGGAATTCCGCCCGGCCCGGCCGGAAGACGCGGCCGAGTGTGTGGCACTGCGCGGGCAGACCCGGGAGAACGCGGTCTCGCGTGAACGGCTGGAGTCGCTCGGCATCACCGCCCAGACCTGGGGCGAAGACATCCGCACGGGCGAGCTCCCGGGGCACGTCTGCTGGGCCAACGGCCGGATGGCGGGCTACTGCTTCGGCTCGCGTACGGACGGTGAGGTTGTCGTGCTGGCCCTGCTGCCCCCTTTCGAGGCCCTGGGCATAGGCAAGGCACTGCTGCACCGCGTGTGCAACGATCTCGCCGCCCTGGGTCACCAGCGGCTGTTCCTCGGCTGCTCTGCCGACCCGCAAAGCCGCTCCTACGGCTTCTACCGGCATCTGGGCTGGCGCTCCACGGGTGAGTTCGACGCGCGCGGCGATGAGATCCTGGAATACTTTCCCAAGCCCTGACGATGCCCCCTCGTTGAGGGCCCAAACCCCATGAGCCAAGACCTTCAAGACCGCATCCAGCGCAGCTTCGACGCGCAAGGCCTGATGGCCACGCTGGGCGCGCGGCTGCAGCACGTGCAGGCCGGCGAGGTGCACATTGCGCTGCCCTTCTCCCGGCACCTGTCGCAGCAGATGGGCTTTCTGCATGCCGGCGCCGTCACCAGCATCGTCGACAGCGCCTGCGGCTATGCGGCGCTGACGCAGGCGCCCGCCGGCATGGAGGTGGTGACGGCAGAGTTCAAGATCAACCTGATGCGCCCGGGCATAGGCCAGCGCTTCCTGGCCATCGGCCAGGTGCAGAACGCCGGCCGGCTGCTGACCGTGTGCACGGGCGAGGTGCGCGCCTACGCTGGCGAGGCAGAGGAGGCGTTCAAAGTCATCGCCCTGATGCAGGCGACCATCGTGAACGTGCCGGCTTGAGAGAGGACGCAACATGCTCCCGACCTTTGCGGCTTTGTTCTTCACCGTGGTCCTGATGGTCACGACGGCCTACTTCCTGCTGGGGGGCCTGCCCTTGCTGGTCCTTGAGCACGACACGGCCCTGGATGCCCGGTTCGTGCGCGGCTTCTTCGACGTTTACTACAAGGCCGCGTTCATCGCCGCAGCAGGTGCGGCCATCAGCTACGCGTGGTCCAGCCGCCCGGCATTCGCCCTGGGCAACGCGGGCATCGCGATGATGGTCGTCGTGCTGCGTGCCAAGCTCATCAGTGCGATGGCCCAGCAGGCTGAGAAGATCCAGCAAGGCGAGATGCGGGCCATTCGGCGCTTCAGGAAGGTGCACGCTGCAGCCCTGACCATGAACCTGGTCCAGCTCATCGGGCTGGTGTGGGGCTTGACCCAGATCTCGCTATAGATGGTGTCAACCTACGCGCCTGCCGGTCTGCTGGGAGTGCTGACGCCGCAGGCCAACACCACTGTGGAGCCGGAGGTCGCGCTGTTGCTGCCGCCGGGCATGGGCATGGTCACGGCGCGTCTGGTGAGCGCCAAGGCCTGCCTGGAAGACCGCCTGATCGAGTACTTCGAGCGCCTGGCGGACACCCTGGGCACCTTCGCCAACACGCCGCTGGAGGCGGTGGCCGTGGCCTGCACCGGGCCGTCTTATCTGATTGGCCCCACCGCAGAGGACGCGCTGATGGCCCGTCTGTCCCATCACCTGGGAGCGCCGGTGATCAGCGCGGCCCAGGCCTTGGTGGAAGCCTTGAAGGTGCTGGGCGCGCGGCGCATCGCGCTCGTCTCACCATACCCGGCTGGATTGACGCAGGCCAGCCTGGGCTACTGGGTGGCGCGCGGTTTCGAGGTGGTGGCCGTGCAGGCCGTGGCGCCCGCAGACACCGGCCACCACCCCATCTACGGGATCAAGGGCGATGCGGTGTCGGCCGCCATCAGGGCGCTGGATGGCGCTACGCCTTCGGATGGAGTGCCGTCTGCCGACGCCCTGCTGCTGCTGGGCACTGGGCTGCCCACGCTGCCCTCGCTCAGCGAAGCCGCCTGTGCGCGGCGCGGGCCGCCTGCGCTGTCGTCCAACCTGGCCCTGGCCTGGCGTGCGTGTGAAGCGCTGCAGGGGCGAGGTCTGGCGCCGTCGGGTGCGGCACTTGAAGCGCTGATCCATTGCCCTGCCGGCACCGGTTGGCGGGCCCGGCTTCAGACCTGCTGTCAGGCTGCTCCGCCGGCAGCTGAGGCCAACTGAGGATCGGCTTCACGACTGAACGACGCCCCCGCGCGGGCCGGGCCGGGCACCGCCCGGACCTTGGAAGCACCCTCAAGCCGCCCCAGTGGCGAGCCCCGCCGCATGCCCCTCGGCGGTGGCGGCCAGCATGTCGCGCGGGCTCAGGCAGTCGCCCACGCAAGTCACGGACAAGCCCGGCGCGCGCTGCTGCAGCGCCTGCAGCAAGGCGTCGTTGCGGCGGCGCGGGGTCGAGTAGGTCAGGAGCGCCACCTCATCAATCTCGCGCAGTCCGTCGGCATAGACATGGCGCACCCGCAGTCGCGCTTTCTCCAGGTCCGCCAAGTCCCACACCGGCTCGCTCAAGGGCCAGAGCTCCACGCCCGCCTGCGCCAGGCGGCGCAGCAAGGTCTGACGCGTGACCAGGGCCATGTCGTCGGCAAAGCCGGGGCGGGGTGTCAGCAGCACCACGCGCCCGAAGAGCGCGCGCAGGTGCAGCGCGGCTGCGTAGGTGCCCTCGCTGTGGTCCATGTCGAACAGGACGGCGGTGCCGGGTTGCCGTGAACGCACCCCCTGCAAAGCCTGCAGGGCCTGACGCAGGTCGGGCACCAGGGCGTCAGCCTGCAGCGCCTGCGGCATGCCGGGCGGCGCGGTCATGGTGGCGCCGGTGGCCAGCACCACGTGGTCGGGCCGGCGAGCGAGGATGTCGTCCACGCCCGCCTCCCGCCCGGTCTCGAAGACCACCCCCGCACGCTGCGCGGCCGTGGTCTGGTAGTCGTAGATGCTGCTGACCTCTTCGCCCCCAGGCAGCAGGCTGCGGGCGCGGGCCTGCCCACCGGGCTCGGCGCCCCGCATCAGCAAGTGCACCGTGTGGCCGGCATCGGCCGCCACCCAGGCCGCCTCCAGCCCGGCCAGGCCCCCGCCCACCACCACCACCCGGCGCGTCCGCGGGCTGCGGGCGGGGCGGAAGTCCACCTCGTCGGGCTGCGCCACGCGGGGGTTGTTCACGCAGGCCAGGGTCTGGCTGCGCGTGATGATGGATTCCCAGCATGTGTTGCAGGACAGGCAGTAGCGGATGTCGTGCGCGCGGCCGCTGGCGGCCTTCAGCGGCCAGGCCGGGTCGGCCACCAAGGTGCGGCCCAGGCCGACGAGTTCGGCCTCGCCCCCTTCGAGCAGCGCACTGGCCTGCGCGGGGTCGGCAATGCGGCCCAGCGCCATCAGGGGCACGCCCTGCAGATGCGGCCGCAGGCGGCGCTGCATCTCGCGCCAGGGCTCGCGTGGGCCGAACCGGTCCGGCAGGTGGCGGTCCAGCGTGGCGCCGTGCGTGCCCTGGGCGAAAGCCACGTAGCTGACCGCGCCACCGGCGGTCAGCCAGGGGGTGAAGGCGACCGCAGCGTCCAAGGTGATGCTGTCGGCATAGCCGTCTTCGGCCGGCAGCTTCAGGCCCACGATGAACCGCGAGCCGCAGGTGCTGCGGATGGCCTGGACCAGCTCACGGATGAAGCGGGTGCGGCCCTCCCAGGAACCGCCGTACGCGTCCTCGCGCCGGTTCGATCGGGGCGACAGGAACTGGTGAAACAGGTGGCCGTGCCCGCAGGACAGCTCCACGCCGCTGAACCCGCAGCGCTGCAGGCGGTGGGCCGAGGCCGCGAAGTCTTCAGTGAGCTGGTGGATCTCGTCCACGCGCATTTCGCGCGGCATGGACCAGCTGAGGTCGTCCGGCAGGGCCGACGGCGCCCAGGCCGCGAGGTGCTTGCCGGCCATGTGGCGGGCACGACCGGAGTCCTGGATCTGCGCCACCAGCCGCGCGCCATGCTGCTCCACGGCCTGCGCCAGGCGCTGCAGCGCGGGCATGTGCGCGTCGTCCCAGGCCCGCGTCTTGTGCGGCACGTCCTGCAGGGGCGACAGGGTCAGCGGCTCGGTCACGATCATGGCCGCCCCGCCGCGGGCGCGGTTGGCGAAGTAGCGCAGCTGCGGGTCCGTTACGCCGCCCTGCGCCGACATGCGCGTCGTCATGGACGCGTGCACGATGCGGTTGCGCAGCGGGATGCCCGACAGCTCGATCGGGCTGAACAGCAGGTCGGCCATGGCGGGCGGCGCCGGCCCCTTCAGCGCCAGCGCAGCAGCCAGGCTTCCAGGCGGCCCAGGCCCTGATTGATCAGGGCCCCGATGACCGCCAGGATGATCAGCCCGCCGAAGACGGAGGTGGTGTCGAACAAGCCCGTGGCTTGCGCGATGAGGAAGCCGATACCGCGATTGGCCGACATGAACTCACCGATCACCGTGCCCACCAGCGCATAGGGCACCGAGACCTTCAAGCCCGTGATGACCCAGGACGACGCGCTGGGAATGATCACCGAGCGCAGCACATGCCACTGGGAGCCGCCCATGATGCGGATGGCGTTGACGTAGATCGGGTTGACGTCCCGCACCCCGGCGTAGGTGTTGAGGAAGACGACGAAGAAGACGATGGAGGCCGACACCGCGATCTTGGACTCCACCCCAATGCCAAACCAGATGATGAACAGCGGCGCCAACGCGATCTTGGGGATGGAGTACAGCGCGGTGATGTAAGGGTCCAGCACCTCGGCCAGGCCTCGGAAACGGCCAAACAGCACGCCCAGGGTGAAGCCCACCCCCGAGCCAATGGCAAAGCCCCAGACCGTGGCGTACAGCGTGATGGACAGATGGTTCCACAAGCTGCCGTTGAGCAGCCATTGCCACAGCCGGCCCGACACCGCCACGGGGGACGAGATGAAGAGCTTGTCGATCAGGCGGCCTGAGGAGAACTCCCAAAGGCC
>CAISJH010000537.1 GCA_903885585.1 uncultured beta proteobacterium | reverse complement strand
CGGAGCGGGCCGTCATCCAGGAAGTTGAGGCGATCTTCAAGTCCGCCAGACCCCTGTCTGTCGCCGACAAGGCCATCCATCTGGCCAGCAGTTCCGCAACCCGGGTGCAAGTGGGCGCGCATCAGGCACTGGGCAAAGTGACGCAAGCGTCATCTTCGGTGGCCGGTCGAATCCGCAGGATGGTCGCAGCCGGCCCCGCCATGTCAGGCAAGAAGGACGAAGGCCCAGTCGACGGGACGCCATGACACCGCTAGTGCAGCGGCAGACGTTGGGGCGGCTTCAGCTGGATTTCCTGGCTTCGCAAGGTGGTGCGCGACCAGCGGCCTGAAACACCCCGTATCCCGGTGGGCTGACCGATAGTTTCAGGGCGCGCATCCCACGGCCTCTCGCAGCGGCCGCAGCGCGCTCGCCACTTCCTCCAACAGTTCAGCTCTCATGGCGCCGCGGGTGAGTTGTTCCTCCGCAGCCAGAGACGCCCAATCCACCGCCACGCTGATCGTCAGGCCGACGGCCGTGCCCACGGCTGCCCCAACGAGGGTGCCCAAGCCCGGAACCACCGAACCGACAGCAGCACCCACCGCTGTTGACAAAGAGGCCGCGGCCGCTTTCTTGGCCGCAAACTTGGCAAGAACCTTCGTCGCCGCTTTCATGGAACTCTTGGTCATGGCCTTGGCGGCCACCTTGGCAGCCAGGGCGCCCGCAGCCACGCCTGCCCCCGCACTGCCGGCTGTTCGCAGCCGCAGCGCCTGCGCTTGCTGTTCCTGAAGGGTGGCGGATACGCTGAACCGGTTCGCCACCTTGCAGGACCGCTCATCCATCACCAGCACGTTGTCGTTCAGCAGGGTCTGCACCTCCTGCTGCGCGCCTTCAAGAATCGACGCCTTGGCATTCGTGCCTTGACCCACCCGCTCCAGTGCCTCGGCCAGGCTCTTTTCTGATTCAAGTGTCTGCCTGAGCCGGTCGGCGAGCATCTGCTCCAGTTCCCCGTTCAGCATCTTCCAGATGCGCATCCATTCGGCCGTCAGGCTGAAGTACCAGTCGAGATAGTCGTCCACGGGCTTGTGTGCCGCTCGCAGCGCTTCACCCAGGTTGCTGCAGATGTTCGCTTTCTCTGCACCGGACAGCGTGACGGCCTTCAGCAGCGCGGCACGAACAGCGTCTGCTGTCCCCAGCTTGTAGACCTTGCCGTCAATCGCGTCGCAGTCGGGCAGATGAACCGCGGCAGCCGGGCTGCCGATGGCCTTCGCCTCATGTTCGACCTGAGCCGTGAACTGCACCAGGATCACCGCCGCCACCACGGCCACTGCAGCGTAGATGCCTGCGGTGATCGCACTCACCGGCTCCGGGTCATCTTCAGCACTGGGCCCACGAGAGAAAACCCGTCTGAACTCAGAGACGGAAAGCGCCAGACCACTGAGCGACAAGGTCAGGAAGGCCGCCGAGGCGGTGGGCGCGACCACCAGTGCAATGGCCAGCACCCACGCAGATTGTTTGGAGAGGACAGTCGCCGCATTGCCCACCGCCTGGCCCCAGGCGAAAGCATCGGCAGCCATGCGTCCAATCGCGGAGGGTGAAGCCTTCCAGGCAGACTGAACGTTCGCCACCTGCTCCAGCAGTCCTGCGTCGTCCACGCGCTGTTGACTGGCTGCAAACCACACCCATCCACCCAGCATGACCGCAAAGACCGACCATGCTGAAAACTTCAACACCGCACGTGACCGAAAGGCCGCCCCCCGGAACTGCCCTCCAGCACAACTGTCCAGCGCCCAGCGCGCCGACGCGAAGAGCAGGGGCGCACAGGCCAGGAACAGCCACTCCCGCTCTCCAAACAAGGAGGCGTGGATGATGGCGGAGGCGCTGAACATGATCGCCGTGACCGCCCCGACAAAACGCGCCAGCACCAGTCGACTACCCAGCCAGTGCAGCCCCCGCCCTGGCTGAAACTGAGCCAGTGACAGCAAGGTGCGCACGGTGGCCTTGTGCCAGGTTGCAAGCATTACGGGCAGGGCCAGAACGCCGGCCGACAACAGCAGCCAGGCTGTGCTCATCGCCGGCGCCAGGGTCGCGGCGGCCCCCAGCAGCACGAGGAACAGGTAGGCTCGAAGAAGAAACCAGCCGGCATCTGCTGCCGCTCGTGATCCGCCCTTGCGGTTGGCGATGGCCGTACTAGTGTTCAAGTCCGATTACCTGTCGAGTTCGAGACCGTGCAGTTCAAGCAGAGGCCACCGCCACCGCAACGCCTCGTTCAGATGATGGCCGAATGAACCCGCACCCTGACGAATCCTGCCCCGGCAGGGCTCCGCACCTGCGGGCGGCGCCTTGCGCCCGGCCAAGCAGGGCCTGCAACTCGCTGCGGCTCTCGCCCAGCATACGCTGCAAGCGCCGCTGCAAAGGCATCAGATCCTGGCGAACCTGGCCCTTGTCGTCCGCCTCTGCCACGAGTTCGTACATGGTCAGTAGCGCCGCGAGTTCCCGATCCGTGAACCACAAGCCGGGTAACTCACTCGGCGCACCGTCTGGTCTGCAGGCGGGGCTTGGGATACGGTACCCCAGGCCGAAGGCATCCCACTCCACTGGCACTCCCATTCGGTCGCGCAGGAACTCGATGTCCCGCTTGGCGGTCGCCCTGGAAACTTCGAGATGCTCGAGGATGTCCTTCATCGCCACGCACCCACGTCGCTCGATTAGCGACTTCAGCGCGTAAAGCCGATCGGGTTTGGCAACGGGGTGTCTCTTCATGGTGGTCAGGGCTGTGGCCACCCCAAGCGATTCAAGCGTCCGCCCGCCACAAGAAAGGGCACGACAAACCGCCCCTGCCGATGGTGTGCCCACATATCCCGTAGGTGCTCGTCGAGGTGCTTAGGGCTCCATACGTCGGTCACCAGGATGGCCACCCTGGCGATTCGCTCGCAATCAATGAGGTACTCGCGCACCGATCTCATGACGTTGGGAAAGCCGAGCCTGCCCTTGGAGGAAGTGCCCGAGCAGATTGCCAGCGCCGCTCGGGTGCATGCGGCTTTCCCGTCCCCTGGGATCAGGGTGATCGGTTCGCCCGACGGAGCGGGAGGCGGATCCCAGCGGCCTCGTTCGATCTGTTCTTGCAGGCTCCTGTAGGACTGATCCGACAGGCGGCGCTCGAGCCGGGCAACGATGTCTGCCACCAAGCGCTCCAGTTCATCTGGCAGCTGGTCGCCTCTCCAGGGGAGTTGAGTGCTTGTGATGGCGGGGCTACCTGCGTTGGACTCGTACATGTCCTGCTCCTCAATGGGTAACGTGTTCGGCAACACCTTGGCCAGCGGCCAGGATGTCTCGTAACCTCGACCAGCTCTCTTCCGGCAAGGTACTCAGCACGCGGACAAGCCGCGCATCTCCGCTCTTCAGCACCATCTGGCGAACCGCGGTTGCCATCGCCTCTGATTGCTGCACGGCTTGTTCATCGATGTCCAGGCCGCGGACGATGGCGCCAGTTCGTAGCGCTTCGTCCAAGGTCAAGACAAACCCGGCGGCGAAGGGCTGCCCACAGTTCTGGCATGCGCCTGCAGTCACCGAGTTCAGTGCACCGCAGTGCACGCAGGCCTTGAACCTGGGTGCAGCCCGTGGAAACTCAAAGCCGCAGCACTCGCAGCTTGCCGCCCCAAGCGGTGACTCCGAGTGGCAATGCGGACACTTCTTGGTTCGCGGCTGGGAAGAGGCTCCCCGCGTCGAGTGAGGCATTTCCTCTTCCACGCGCCTGGCGTAATGCTCGAATGTTTCGAATGCGGGCATCACGACGTAGGCCCGCGTGTCGTCGTTCGGTCCGGCTGTTCGCACCACCCGGCCAATGGCCTGCCTGAAGGCCAGCTCCGTCAGCGCGTTGGGCAGATAGAGCAGCACGCGCAGCCGCGGGATGTCTACTCCTTCGGACACCATGGCCACAGAGACGAGCCAACGCTTGTCGGTGCCCCGAAACGCTCGAATGCGTGATTCGGCATTGGGCAGTTGGCTGTGGACCAGCATCGGTCGCTCGCCTTCCACCATTTCGATGGTGTCCACCATGAACTCGGCCATCTCGATGGACGGTGCGATCACCAAGCCGCCGGCATCGGGCATGCGGTTACGCAGTTCGTCGAGCTTGGCGCTCGCCCACTCGACCATCGTGGCCTGGTAACCCACTGCGAGCGGCGTCACGCCATCCTTCTCAAACTGCGGCGTGCAGGCCAGCCGATAGAAGTCCAGCGCCCTTTGCAGGCCGCCAATGCGCTTCAAGTCGGCCGGAAGATCGGCTGGCTTGTCGCCTGCGACTTGAAGCACGTTTCCGTCCTTCAAGTCGACAGTAAACCGCGCCTGATGCCGATGAAAGGTCACGGGGCGGCAGTACGCCAGGTCCACGGCCTGGCCATAGGTCAGGGTGTAGGTTCCGGCCTCGGGGTGCGTGATGGCCCCGTGGTCGTCGTAGGCCAGCCAGACCGACTGAGACCCGTCGGAGCGAATGGGGGTACCAGTCAGCACGAGCACAAACCGGGCAGCGTGGAACGCGCTGTCGGCAGAGTCGCCCCATGCGGCCTCAACGGCCGCGTGATGGTGCTCGTCGCAGATCACGAGCGTGCGCTGGGCTTGGCAGACGGCCTGCAGGGCATCCAGCAAGCCCTGGACGGCAGACCATGTTGCACAGACGTCGAGCCCCATCGAGGCCACGTCCTGATCCCGCCCCGTGACCTTCGTCATGAAGCGACCAGTCACGCGGCGGAAGTCATCCGCCCACTGATTAACTACCTCCGCGCGGGGCGCGATCACGATCACACGATCAATCTCGCCGCGGCTGAGCAACTGCTGCGCAATCACGCTGGCGCACAGCGTCTTGCCGGCTCCTGGCGCAGCGTTGATAAGGAAGTGTTTACCGCCGGCTGGATCCATCAACCAGCTCAGGGCCTTGGTGGTGGCATCTTGCTGCCAGGGGCGCAGTTGAATGTTCATCGGGCTCCCTTTCTCAGATTGCATGAAGCACAAAGTGCCTGGCCGTTGTTCAGCGTGGTGGTGCCGCCCTTGGAAAAGGGCCGGAGGTGATCCCCGTGGAAACGCCGATCGAGACGGTTCCCGCAGCGCTCACACGCGCCTGCAGCCCGTATGGCCAGGACCATCCTTTGTCGTGCGCTGAATCGCCGGTTCACTTGCTCATCCAGTACTCAGTAAGCCGAATCTCTCGGGTCGGCAGATTTGCTGGGGGCACGAGCTTTGCGACCTTATTGACCCTTGCGAGGGCGACCACATACGGGATCGAGCGGGACTTGATCACCCAGCCCTCTCGGCGCAGGTCTGAAATGATCTGCGTGAGCCATGGGACGCCAAAGATCGTCAGGGCTTCAAGATTGGTGATCGGGCTACCTTCTGCGAGGTGCTCTTTCACGGCGAGTGCCAGCCCCGTGCGTATCTGCTTCATAGGAAAAACCCCCTTTCGATCGATGCGAACATCGATCGCGAGTTAAAGGTGTCCGCCCCATCGGCGGACGGATCGTCCTCCCACGGGTCGTTGGCCGCGAGCGCCCAGCTGGCCTCCGTGAGAACGCGGTCAACGCCTCGCGCCTCCAGGGACATACCGCCCTGCCTGAGGCTGTACTCAGGCGCATTGGCAGCGCCGTTCACCAGCTCGTCGAGCGATTCGGCGCAGGCCATCAATACGCGCGGGGTGAACTCCTCACCCACGCCCTCGCTGAGCTCGGCATACAAGGCGAGAACGCGTTTGCTGCGGTTCATGCTGTCTCCTTCTGATTGACCGGACGCCCTTTGCTTCCGGTTCATTCGGCCCAGGCAACCGACCCAGACGCAAGAGATAGCGCAACGACCGTGCCAGGGCTTTTCACCCCCTGTTTTATGAGTTTTCGGTCCATTTATTGAAAATATTCTTACTTCTCAGGAAGCTTTTTTGCAAAATGAGGGTCTTGTACCGAATCAATCAACAAAATGAAGTTCGTACCGATAGCCACTCAGGATGGCCGAACTCAGCCAGCCAAGCTTGTCAATCAAGAGGACATGGAAGAGGACATGGAGGTCTCTGCCGAGAGGACGAAGCCGGTGAACAAGTCCAGATGGCTGGTCGGATGGATTGGGAGGACCGACCACGAAGCCGCTGAAGGGCAGCTGAAGGGCGATGTAGGACCTATAGCCGCGGCTCTCCAATCAGACCCGGGGTACGACCGGGTCTACTTGTTGACCAACTACCCGCACGAGAGCAGCGTGAACTACTGCGATTGGTTGACCGCGCTGATTGGAATAGACCCAAGCCGAATCGACCTTTTTGACATCAAGTTGTCCAGCCCGGTCGACTATGACGCCATCTACTCAGAGGTGTCGGCCAACCTGGCTGCAGGCCGGTTACCGCGTGACGACGTCGAGCTGACCTTTCACTTGAGCCCAGGTACACCAGCTATGGCGGTGATCTGGGTCGTGTTGTCGCGCACCCGGTTCCCGGCACGTCTGATACAGACCGTACGAGGCGGCGGCGTGCAAGAGGTCACGTTTTTTACCGACGTCGCGGATGCCTTCTTGCCGGAATTCCTGCGCCGCAGCGAGACCCGAATCGAAAAGCTGGCGGCTGGGCCGCAAGGGGTGCCGCCAGAGTTCGCGCGCATCCTCCATAGGTCCGACCTCATCGCGAAGCAAGTCGAGCTTGCGCGTCGCGTTGCGGCTTTTGACGTTCCGGTGCTGATTCTTGGAGAAACCGGCACCGGCAAGGAACTCTTTGCTGAGGCCATCCATGCCGCAAGCCGGCGCGATGGCAAGCCTTACATACCAGTCAACTGCGGCGCTATTGGGAACGAGCTTGCCAACTCAGAGCTCTTTGGTCACAAGAAAGGCGCCTTCACGGGCGCGGACAGAGACCGCAAGGGCCACTTTGAGGAGGCCAAGGGAGGAACGCTCTTCCTGGATGAGATTGGCGACTTGCCGCTTGACACGCAGGTGCGTCTGCTGAGAGCCCTGCAAGCCAAGGAAGTGATTCCAGTAGGAAGCTCCAAGCCCATTCCTGTCGATGTGCGAGTTGTGGCTGCCACCCACCGCGACCTCGTGGCTGACGTCGCTGCCGGACGGTTCAGAGAAGACCTATTCCACCGGTTGGCGGTCGGAATCCTTCGCTTGCTGTGGGCGCCGGTGCGAACCTGCTGAGTTTTGGCCGGTTTCAAAATGTTGATGGGATTGGGGCGGTTTTGGGGTGGTTCCAGCGCTCATCCGGGCGTGGCGTGCGGGGTTCAGATCTCGGCGTGGGACTGACCGCGGTAGCTCTTGCCCTCGATCACGACGGTCTCGACGTGGTGCAGCAACCGGTCCAGGAGTGCCGAGGTCAGGGTGGCGTCGTTGTTGAAGATCCCGGCCCATTGTTTGTACGGACGGTTCGTGGTCAGCAGCGTGGCGCCGCGCTCGTAGCGGTGGCTGACGATCTGGAACAGGCAGTCGGCGCCGAACTTGTCGATGGGCAGGTAGCCCAGCTCGTCAATGCACAGGACCTCGGGCTTGACGTAGGCGGCCAACGCCTTCTTGAGGCCACCGGCGGCGTGCGCGGCGGCCAGCGTGTTGATGATGTCGATGGCGCCGGTGAACAGCACCGAGTGCCCGCGCTGGCACGCGGCATAGCCCAGGGCCGTCATCAGATGACTCTTGCCCAGGCCCACGCCCGAGATGAACACCACGTTGGCGTGCCTGGCCACGAAGTCCAGGTGGAAGAGGTTCTGAACCTGCGGCCGGTTGAGCTTGGTGGGCCAGTTCCAGTCGAACGTGTCGATGGTCTTGAGCACGGGGAAGCGGGCCTGGCGGATGCAGCGCTGCACGCGCCGGTCCTCGCGCTGGGCAGCCTCGCCGTTGAGCAGTTCGCTGAAGTAGTCCAGGTGCGACCAGTGCTTGTCGGCGGCGGTCTTGGCCAGCGGCTGGTAGTGCTCGCGCATGAACGGCAGGTTCAGCGCGGTGAGCTTGGCCTGCGCGCACAGGGTATCGGGGTGGGCATGGCGTGCTCGCATGGTTCTGGCTCCTTCAGGGGCGGTCGTAGATGGACAGGTCGGGCTCGGGGATCTCGAGTTCCAGCAAGTCAGCACTGCGGGTGAGCTGCAGGGCGGCGGGCTCTGCGCCGATGCGCTGTCGAGCGGCCAGGATGTGGGCGATGTACTCGGCGCTGAAGGCCGCCAGCTCCAGCCCGTCGTCCATGGCGCGGGCCACGGCCTCGCGGCCGTGCATCTCGGCCAGCGCGAGGATCTGACGCAGGTGCACCCGCGCGTTCACGCGCCGGGCCTCCAGCCCCTCGCGGTAGGCCTGGGCGCGGGGCGACAAGGCCAGGAACTGCACCAGCAGGCGTTGCTCGCGGGCGCTCTTGCGCTGCTGGGTGAGTTGCTGGGCATGTTCGGCAAGCTCGGCGTCCTGGTTGCGCTGCATGCTGCGCACGTGGCGCGCAACGAGCTGGTCGCCGGCATACAGGCACACGCGATCGGCCCAGGCCTTCATGGTCAGGCGCTGCCCGACGTGGCGCGAGGGCACGGAGTAGGTGTTGGAGTCCAGCGCGACGCGGAACTGCTTGTTGACGCTGACCGTGCGCACGCGCGCGAGATCGAAGCCGACGGGGTTGAGCCGCTTGAGGTGGACGCGTTCTTCCTCGAACATGTCCACCGGGCGGCGGTTGGTGGCGCCGTGCACGCGCACGTCGGCCACCGTGTCCACCCACAGCTGCGCGGCGGGCTGCACTGCCGAGAAGTCGATGAACTCCTGCCCGGCCAGGAAGTTCTTCTTGACGTAGCCCACGCCGTTCTCAACCCGCCCCTTCTCCCAGCCTGAGGCCACGTTGCAGGGGGTGATCTCGAAGCCCCAGTGGCGCGAGAAGTCCAGGTACTTGGGGTTGAACACCGGCGCCTGCCCGACCAAGCGCTTGAGCACGGCGGACTTCAGGTTGTCGACCATCAGCCGCGCAGGCACCGCGCCGAAGGCGGCGAAGGCGTTCTCGTGGCAGGCCAGGAAGAACTCCATCTCCTGCGAGACGGTGAATTCCAGGTACATACGCCGGCTGTAGCACAGCACCATCAAGAAGAAGCTCAGGCGCCGGCGCGTGTTGCCCACAGCGACGGTGCCGAGCTCACCCCAATCGACCTGCGCGCACTCGCCGGGCTCGAAGTCCAGCTTGAGGAAGGCCGGCTGGCGGCGCGGGCGGATGCGGTGGACGTAGTCCTTGACGATGGTGATGCCGCCGCTGAAGCCGGCCTCGGCCAGGCGCTGGTAGATCTGCTGGGCGCTATAGGGGTGGGCATCGAGCCAGCGCACGATCTGGCCCTTGAAGGCGTCGAGCTTGCTGGGGCGCGGGCGGGGCTGGCGGGCGCGGAACTGTTCGACCTCGGCCCACTTGGCCACCGTGCGCGTATCCAGGCCCAGCGCGCGAGCGGTCTGCGCCGGCGTGAGTTGCTGGCGCACCAGGTGGTCGCGGATGCGGCAGTAGGTCTCGTAGTCAACCACGGCGCGCCTGCGCCTGCAGCAGCAGCGTGGCCAGGTTCACGGGCTGGCAGCCAGTGGTGGCGCTGTTGGCGCCGGTGACGTCGCGGCTGGCGCCCGGCGCACGCGGTGCCGGGCGCTGCGCCGCCACTGTCCCCGGCAGGGCCAGCACCTGGTACAGCGGCGAGCTGTAGGCGATCAAATCCAGCTCGATGAGCTGCTGGCGCGCCGCGCCGAACTGCTCATCGCTCAGACGCAGCCGCCGCGCCAGCGTGGACGCGCCGTAGTAGCTCAGGCCCTGGGCGTCCGACACCGTGACCAGGAACAGGTACAGCGCAGCCGATCGCGCCTCGCAGCGGTCGATGAAGTGCTGCTGCACGAGCGCCTGGTCAACCCAGCTGAACTGCTCAGGGACCTGCCGCAGCCGCTCGGGCCGAAGTAGTTGCTTGATTGCCTTCACCGCACCTCCCGTTGATCACATCGCGCCCAAGTTGTACGAGGCGCCGGGTGGTGCTGGCCATGTCATCTTGTAACGCCGGCTGGAACAGATGGGCCACAAGCCCCGCCAGCAAAGGCGATTCGGCGTTCAAGAGATCTTGTAACGCCACGACCGCGGGGGCCTCGGGAGCCTGGGCACGATTGGCACATTCCTCAATCACATCAGGCACTTGCGGCGGCAAGGGATCTTGTAACGCCCTGGACGGCCGAACCCTGCCAAGGCTGTAGCCCGG
>CAISJH010000536.1 GCA_903885585.1 uncultured beta proteobacterium | reverse complement strand
TTACCACGACCACCTGATGGCCGCAGGCGCCGTGACCCTGCCCGTGCTGGAGGAGGTGGTGGACCACTGGCTGGACCGCCATGCCGCTTGACCCCGCCACCGGCGTCTTCTTCGAGATGCACGGGCCGTCCACGGGCCGGCCTCTGATGATCACCCTGCCGCTGATGGCGAGCTTTGGCGAGATCTTCGGCGACGAGCTCGCACCGGTACTGGCCGGCTACCTGGATCGCCTGACGGACCGCTACCGCGTGCTGCTGGTGGACTACCCGTCCATCGGACGCAGCCGTGACATCGCGCCCGCAGAACTCACGGCCGAGCGCGTCTGCGCCGACCTGCTGGGCGTGGCGCGCTTCGCCGGCTTCGATCGCTTTGCGTACTGGGGCTATTCCTGGGGCGGCAACGTCGGCCTGCAACTGGCCACGCGCAGCGACCGGCTCACCGCGCTGGTGGTGGGCGGCTGGCCGGCGCTGGGCGGGCCCTACGCCGAGCTGCTGCAGGCCGCGCAGCGCAAGCTGCCCAACCCCGAGCCCTCGTCGCTGAAGGTCTTGCGCAGCCCGGCCCAGTATGCGCAGTGGATCCACTACGGCCAGAGCATTGAGGACTGGCCCGAGCGCGAGGCCGTGTCGCGCATCGCCTGCCCGCGCCTGAACGTCTTCGGCAGCGAGGGCGATCTGGTGGAGGCAGGCATTCCGGTGCCGATCGCTTCGCGCACACGTGAACACCGGGCCACGCTGGAAGCATTGGGCTGGCGCGTGCACGAGATCGGCGGACACAGCCACGCCCTGTGCATGCAGCCCGAGGTAGCCGTGCCGCCCGTACGGGCGTTTCTCGACAAGGTGCTGGGGTGATGGCTGCGAACGAACCTGTCCTGCTGTCGCCCGACGCCCAGGCCCTGCAGGCACCCTGGCCCGGCCCCTGCGGCGGCCTGCCGCCCTACGACCGCGCCACGCCCGCTGCGCTGGCAGAGGCCTTGCCGCAGGCCGTGGCCGAGCGCCGCCGTGCGGTGCGTGCCATCGCCGACAACGCCGAGCTGCCCACCTTCATCAACACTGTGGCTGCGCTGGAGAGCAGCGCGCGCGTGCTGCGCGACGTGCACGCGCTGGCCATGTCTGTGGCCACTACCGCCAGCTTGGGCGACATGCCGGCCGTGGCGCAGCGCCTGGCACCGCTGGTGCCGGCGCTGGAGCTCGAGATCGCGCACGACCGGGCGCTGTTCGCGCGTGTCCAGGCCGTCTGGCATTCGCGGCTCACTGCCGGGCTGGACGCCGATCAGCGTCGTCTGGTGGAGGTGCTGCACCGCCGACTGCTGCGTGCAGGCGCGGCGCTGGGTGACGCCGAGCAGGCGCGACTGAAGGCTATCGACGCACGTATCGCGGTGCTGCAGTCGCGCTTCAACCAGAACCTGTTGGCTGAACAAAGCGAGCAGGCAACCTGGTTCACCGACGCGGCCGATCTCGAGGGTCTGTCCAACGCGCAGCGCGAGGCAGCAGCTGCGGTGGCCCACGCCCGAGGCCGCGCCGGCACCTGGGCGATCCCCAACCAGCGCCCGGCAGTGTGGCCCTTTCTGCAGCACGCCAAGCGGCGCGCCAGCCGCGAGGCCGTGTGGCGGCTGTGGGCCGGCCGCGGTGGCCACGACGGGCCCCACGACAACCGGCCGCTCATCGCCGAGATGCTGCAGTTGCGGGGTGAACGAGCCCGGCTGCTGGGTGCCACCAGCCACGCACACTGGGTGCTGGCCGACCGCATGGCGGGCACACCCGAGAGAGCCCTGGCCCTGATGCACAAGACCTGGGAGCCGGTGCTCGCAGCCACGCAGCGCCAGGTGGCCGACTACCAGACCCTGGCCGATGCCGAGGCCGACGCTGCCGGCCAGCCGCGATACGCGCTCGCCCCCTGGGACCGCCTCTACCTGGCCGAGCGGCTGCGCCGCCAACGCTTCGAGGTCGACGGCGAGCAGTTGAAACAGTACCTGCCGCTGGAGCGCATGCTCGAAGCGCTGTTCTGGGCCGCCGGCCGTGTGCACGGGCTGGCCTTCGCAGCCCTGCCAGGAGCGCCGGTGCTGCACCCGAGCGTGCGGGTGTTCGAGGTCCGCCGCGATGACGAAGCGATCGGCGTGTTGTACCTGGACCTGTTCCAGCGCCCCGGCAAGATGCACGGCTCGCACCAGTACCGCCTGCGCGCGGCCGAGAACTTTCAGGGCCGCGTGCTGCCCATCTCCAGCATCGTCTCTGGCGTCCCCGCGCCCGCGGAGGGGCAGCCGGCGCTGCTGCCCTGGGAGTACGCCAACGTGCTGTTCCACGAGTTCGGGCACGCGCTGCACATGCTGCTGGACGGCACCCGTTATCCCTCACTCGGCAGCCTGGCCGTGGCCTGGGACCTGGTGGAACTGCCCTCGCTGCTCAACGAGTACTGGCTGCGCGACCGCGAACTGATGCACCGCTTCGCCCGCCACCACGCCACCGGCGAGCCCATGCCCGACGCGATGCTGGACCGTCTGGAGGCCAGCCTGCAGCACGACCGTATCTTCAGCGTGAACCTGGACTACCTGGGCGCGGCCATCGTGGACATGGAACTGCACCTGCTCGCCGACGGCAGCGGCCGAGACATCGACGCGGTGGCCGTGGAGCAGCGCACGTTGCAAGCACTGGGCATGCCGGCTTGCTGGGGCCTGGTGCTCTACGCCACCCACAGCGTGCACTGCTTCGCCGGGGCCTACGACGCCGGTTTGTACTCGTACCTTTGGTCCGACGTCATGGCCGCCGACGTGGCCGAGCAGTTCCAGCACTCGGCAGGTGGACTGTACGACGCACCCACCGCGAAGACTTGGCACGACCAGGTGCTCAGCGTCGGCCACTCGGTACCTGCCGGTGCGGCCTTCCAGGCCCTCAGGGGTAGAGACACGGACCCAACGGCACTGATGCGGAGGTTCGGCCTTGCGCCGGCGCGTTCAGCGCGCGGGGAAGGAACAACAGGGACCCTCTAAAGGCAGGTCTCTGTCAGGAGGAGACCATGCCGCGTTCAGCCTGTCGCCAACGGCGTGCTCAGGAGTAACCGAGCGCTCTTCAGCTCGTCAGAGCATGGCTTGCAAGTTCTCAGCCCTACACCGGCAGTGCCGTCTCGTACTTCACCTCTCGCAGCACCACGCTGCTCCTGACGCTGGCCACGCCGCTCTGGCGGAAGAGCCGCTCCTGAAGGAAGCGGTCGTAGGCCTTCATGTCGGCCACGACCACCTTGATGAGGTAGTCGCTCTCGCCCGTGGTGCTGGCGCACTCCATGATCTCGGGGCAGGTGGCCACCATGCGCTCGAAGGCCTCCACCGCCCCCTCGCTGTGGCGCGTCAGGGTGACGTGGGCCAGCACGCAGATGTTCAAGCCCAGTTTCTCCCGGTCCACCAAGGTCACCCGGGCGCGCAGCACGCCGGATTCCTGCAGCGCCTTCAGGCGGCGCCACACGGGCGTGGGCGACAGGCCCACGGCCTCGGCCAGTTGCTGCACCGACAGCGTGGCGTCGCGCTGCAGGCAGTCGATGATGCGGCGCGTGGTTTTGTCCAGGATGATTGAGCCCATTGATCTCTCTTTCGTAGAACGAATGTGCTCAATCTTAGGGTGAACACGAGGATGGAAGGTGATGTACCCACTCACGGCCCAGACCTAGCATCGCCGCATGGACCCGACACCCCTGCGCCCCTACGAACTCTCCGACAACCTGCGCGCCACCTCGGGCACGGTGTGGCTCACCGGCACGCAAGCCCTGGTGCGGCTCATGCTCATGCAGCGCCAGCGCGACGCTGCTGCGGGGCTGCGCACCGGCGGCTTCGTCAGCGGCTACCGCGGCAGCCCGCTGGGCATGGTGGACCAGCAGATGTGGAAGGCCCGGCCGCTGCTGGAGGCCGCGGGCGTGCAGTTCCTGCCCGCCATCAACGAGGACCTGGCGGCCACCGC
>CAISJH010000535.1 GCA_903885585.1 uncultured beta proteobacterium | reverse complement strand
CCTGGCCCAACTCCATCGAGGCATGGGCAAGCGGCTGCAGTGTCAGCGACAGCATCCGCTCCAGGCCCAGGCTTTGCGCTTCCTGTCGGGCGGTGAGCAGGACCTCCTGCGCCTCACTGACCCTGCCAAGGGACAACGCGTGGCTGCCCAGGGCGAACAAGGCGAATCCGCGTTCCTCGCCCGGGGTTTGCGCGTCGGACAGGGAGGTGGCTTGCAGGGCCTGGACGTGGCCCACGCGAATCAGCCCACGATGAACGATGTAGCGGAATGTTCCGCGCACGAGCTTCAAGGCCTTCAAGCCCCCACGGCCGCTGGTACAGGCCCACTGGTGAGCGCAAGCGATATGGGCTTGCTCGAGGTCGATGTCAGCCGCCAGGCGTGCCTGATCCGGGCCGGTCAACCCCTTTCGCTTGTTCTCCAGAAACGCCAGTACCCAATCCAGATGGCGCTCGCGCACGTCGGGACGCTCGCCTGCCGTCTCCTGGCGCCTCAGGGCGTACTCCCGCACGCTTTCCAGCAGCCTGAACCGACCGCTGCCGGCTTCACGGGTCACCAGCGACTTGTCCACCAGTTCGCCCAGCAGTGGCAGCACCTCGGCTTGGGGCAGCGTGGCGTCGGGCACCACCGACTCGGCAGCTTCCAGCGAGAAGGAGCCGGGGAATACGGCAACTCTGCGCAGCAGGCAGCGCTCAGGCTCGCTCAGCAGGTCATGGCTCCAGTCGATCAGCGCGGCCAGGGTCTGCTGCCTGGGGGCCGCGTTGCGATGGCCGCTGCTCAGCAGGGCGAAGCGGTCGACCAGGCGCTGCCTGATCTGCGCTAGCGTGAAGTGGCGCGCGCGCGCTGCGGCCAGTTCCAGTGCCATGGGCATGCCGTCCAGCTGACGGCAGATGGCCAGCATGTCCCGGCGCTCCGAGGCTGTGGGGTCAAAGCTAGGCCGTGCGCTTTCGATACGCTCGGCCAGCAAGGCCACTGCAGGTCGGTGTTGCAGCCAACTCTCCAGGTCCTCCATGGGATGGACCTGATGGGCAGGGTGATCTTCGGCCGGCTCCAACAACAACGTGTCAAAGGCCGAGGGGCGTGGGTCTGCGTCAGCTTGCGCTTCGCCACCTGCAGGGTCCACCGCCAGGGGTTCCAGGCTGATCAGGCTCTCGCCCAGCAAGCGCAGAGGCTCCCGGCTGGTGGCCAGTACCTTCAAGCCTTCGGCGGCGTCCAACAGCCGCCTGACCAGGCCCGCTGCAGCGTCGATGAGGTGCTCGCAGTTGTCCACCAGCAGGAGCAGTTCCCTCTCAGCCAGGTGTTGCGACAAGGTAGCTTCCAGGGGCCTGCTGGCTTCCTCGCGCACGCCCAGCGCAGAGGCCAGTAGCTGCTCCAAGAGGCCTGGGTCGGACACGCTGGTCAGGTCCAGGAACCAAGCCCCATCGGTTAAGGCGTGGCCATGCGCCTGCGCCCAGGCCAGGGCCAGTCGAGTCTTGCCGATACCGCCTGGACCCACCAGGGTGAGCAGGCGGCTGCGTGCCAGACCATCGCTGATGCGGTCCAGATCTTTCGTGCGGCCGATCAGGCGCGTCAGTGGCCGGGGCAGGTTGCCGGGCGTGGCGTCCAGCCCCTTCAAGGGCGGAAAGCGGGTGGGCAGGCCAGGGTGATTGACCTGGTAGACGCTCTCGGCATGGTCGATATCGCGCAGGCGCAGGATGCCCAGGTCCTGCAAGCTGGTGTCTTGAAGTTGGCGGTCACGCACCAGCAGCGCTGCGGCCTGTGACAGCAGCATCTGCTGCCCATGGCCCGCAGACATCAGGCGCGCTGCGCGGTTCACCGCCGGGCCGAAGTAGTCGTTGTCGCGCGCTTGTACCGAGCCGACATGAAGACCGCTTCTGATGCGCAACTCCAAGCCGCCTGTACGGTCGGAGTTACGCAATGCCAGCTGCAGTTCGATCAAGGCCTCTAGGGCATCCAGCGGATCGGCGAACACGGCGTACAGGCCGTCGCCGACCATCTTCACCACCTGACCGCCATGGCGCTGCACCGCTTCTCGCGACAGGGCGTCGTGACCCTGCACGGCCTGATTCATCTGCGACGGGAAGCGCTCCCACAGCCGGGTGCTTCCGACCACGTCGGTGAAGAGCAGGGCCAGGATGCGGCCCTGGTCCGGCGTAGCGACCAAGTCAGACTCGCGGGTGTGTTCACCTGTTTCGGCCCTCAAGGCACCCCCAATACGCCCTTATCAAAGCCTGTACCAGCACTGTCATCGGCGTCGCGTAGTAGCTGCCCAGCCTCAACAGAGCGCGGCCCGATCAGTTGACCAAAAAGGCAGTACGCCTGGCAGAACCAAGTGTTGGCTCTATTGAAAACCTGATGGTAACCCTGCGATCTGCCTGCTAGCATTGAACGTACAGACTTTAACTGGTTACAAGTCACAGTTGCTGGCGACTGCATTCGCCTGTTTGCTCATCGCTAATCTTGACGTTTGTTAATTGGAGGTTTATTCATGAAGTTCCGTAGATTGAAAATTGGGTATGTGGGAGCTTTAGTTTTCGCTTGCCTCGCAACAAACGGATACGCTAAGGGCGACAAAGAAAGGATGTGCTCTCAAAGCGACAAGTGCGATCTAAAGCTATACATTGTTGCAACTTCTCAGGATGCTAATAAATGTAGGAATCCCATCATCACGACGCATGAATCAGGGAGTGTTGATTTTGATAGCCTAAAGATTGCGCGTAATTTGATAAATCGTGATGTAAATATCGATATAATTATTCCTTCAGGCCAGCCTTATGTGCTAGCCAAAGATCCAGTGTTTTTTACTGAGTCTCTTCCGAGCGGACTGAAAGGAACGGCACTTCTAAAGCCCTCCGATCTCGGTATTAAGATTTCAAGTAATAAAAATGACGCAAGCATTAAGTTCAAAAGAAATGCGTTTCTTAAAACTGAATTTTACTTTGGCGTAAAACTTGAATTTACAGGCGTTTCGAACTGTGCAGTAGATCCCAAGGTGGTCAATGGAGAATAACTGCCAAGGCTTGGTGTTGAAGGCCTCGTCGGTTGTCGCCTTGTACGTTGATGCCAGTAACGGGGTTGGCTAGCACGTGACGCTGCTCGGTCGTTAGCGGTAGGCGGCTTGAACGAAACATGAAACATCTGTTGGGGAATGGCAGAGCCGAGCTGGAAATCGGTGCTCGCGAACGGCTGTCCAACTACTGCCATGGCGTTTGGGGATCCAGATGTCGCGTCAACTCCTGCACCGGTTCATCGAGTGCCGCCACCGTCATCATCTTCTTTGGAGCCAAAGAGCCAGCTCACCAGCTTGTTTAGCTCCAAAGCCGTCCTGGGGATCACAAGCGATCAGCTCGGGACAGGGTTTCGGGAACTCAAACACCGCATCGTCCGCTGCACGCCAATCAGCCAGTGGGTCGTGTTTGGCCAGCCACGCCTTGATCTCGTGAAACCGGGCCCAGGGACCAATGTGTGCGTCGCCAGTTGCGCCCACGACAGCTTGCGCGAGCTTTGGAGGCATGCTGCCCAGGATCTCATCCATGGGATAGTGGAACCGCCAGCTTGAAGACACCACGATGCGAAGCGGGTGCTTGGCGAGCACTGCCTCCAACCACGGGGCGTTGCAGAAGCGCTGCTGCCCCTTGATGTAGCTTGCAGGGTGCATCACGCCGTCAAAGTCTAGAAAGAGTATTGGGGTGATCACTTTTCGGTCTCAGGTCTAACGGATACGGTACGCACTCATAGGGGTGCTGTATTCGAAGCAGGTTGGTTTCATGCCACGCCTGACTACCGGAATGCGAGGTAGAGCACCAGCGCGATCAACAGCATCCAGAGGACTCCGCGCCAAGGCTTGCCGCGGTACGGTTGCTCGGCAGAAGGGTCGGGCGACCCTTCCGACAAGGTCTCTCGATAGGACAGGCCCGTCCCGGGCACTCCCACCGTGCCCGTGACCTTCTCACCACGAACATTGACCGACGCACCGGGGCCACCCAACGTCCAGGAGGTGCCCGTCTTGCTCAGGTTCAGCGTCAAGCCTTTGAAGATGCGGATTCGCTTTTGGAATCGAAAGCCCATGTCATGTCCTCTCAGACACCTGCGCATCTGCGCAGGTGGTATTCGGTGCTGCGACTGCTCTTTGAGATGCCTGGTGGTTCATTAGATGGGTGACCTACTCAAGCCCGGTAAATCTCACGTGCATCGCATGACCGCGCCATAGCGGCACCGGCGCCTCGCTGGCCGACCCAAAGGGTTGGCCCCCGCTGACCATAGCCACCGAGGCGAAGTGCCCGGTGGCGCTCATCTTGGAGCAGCCGGCCGCGATCGCCTGCCAGTTCGCCGGCCGCACTGCACTGTTGGCCGGGAACTTGGCCGAGCGCACAACCACCCACTCGGGGCGCTTGGTTTTGCCGACGAACCAGATGGAAGGGTCGACCTCCGGGTTTGCCTGCCAAGACATCAGCTCGAAGCCCTCGCGCTCTAGGGAATCCCGGACCACCTGGACGGCCATATCGTGGACTTCCCAGGGCGACATCTCAATCTTCTGGTCGGTGACCAGGCTGACCGGGTTCACCGGGCTGCGGCTTGCAGCGTCCACCAAGCCCCAGCCCGGCATGTCCGCCACCCATGCCCCGCCAAGCGGATCCTTTTTCATCGGCAGGATGCATGCGTGTCCGTTGGCCATCTGCGCTGCCGTGATGAACCCACGGGCTTTTCCCGGGCCTTGCACCTTCCCGTCAACGTCTTCCACGCGCACAAAGAAGAGCTGGTTGCCGAGCCGGAATGACAGGTGCTCCAGGAAAGGCGGGTAGGGGTGAGCGCGCAGCCAGGACTGGATGCCCCCGTCGACCTGTCTGCTGAGATGTACGCCAGCCGCTTTCCAGCAAGGAAAGAACGCTTGCGACATCTCGGTCATCTCAATCTCGTACATGCGTGCCGTCCCTACAGATCCACCACCATCCCGAACGGAAATTGCTGATCCGCCACCCCATCTGGGGTGCGCAGCCAGATCACCGGCCAGCCAGGCGGTACATCAGGAAAACGTCCTGCGCCGTCGGTTGCGAACACCATTGCCGAAGTCGCTGAGGTTGAACTGCCGAGCCGCTCTTCCATCCACTCAAAAACCGCCCGGAAGTCAGTGCCCCCGCGCCCAACGACCGTGAACTGTTTGGGGATTTCCACGCCATCGAGTTCGCCGTACTCCACGACCGACTTGATGGCCGTATCGGCCTGGACCACCGACAGTGAGCAGGGAAACGTCTCCCGGAAGGAGGCAATCTCGCCGTAGATCTGGGCCAGCACGGACAGCTCCATCGAGCCGGACGTGTCCACGGCAAAGACGAGATGGCCAGGCGCTTCCACCCCCACGGAAGGCAACAGCAGCCCGCGGTGGATGTGCTTCTTGCTCGGTGGCCACATGCTCCAGTCACAGCGCATGCGGTCTTGCAGCCAGGCGCGCAGCACAGCGCGCCAATCGACCCTCGCGGAGTCTGCTGCATCGCACTCTTGCTGAAACCATGCGCCGGCCCGGCCTTGAAGTCTCGTGCTGGCCTCTACCCGCAGCTCCGTGGCCAGATCGCGCAATTGCTCGGCGTCGGGCGCGTCTGAGCTGCGCAAGGGCATCGTTCGAGGATCGTCCGGGTCCAGCAAGTCACGGCCGACCGGGCAGAGCACACCGTTGTCGTCATGTTCATCGGGGTCGCCTTCGCCTCTGGACGAGCCGCCTGCGCTGCGATGCGATGAACTCTTGATCAAGTCGTCGTAGATCTGCTCAGACGTCTTGCCCGAGAACCGGTGGTCGGCCAGGCCCCCTTTGGGCAGCCTGAAGCCCACATCGATCAGCAGCAGGTTGATCGCGTAGTCGCAGGCCTGGTTCCAGACCTCGGCCACGCGGTCTGCGCGGCGCGAGGCGTGGGAGAAGAGCACGTGGAGGAGCTCGTGGGCGAGCACCCCGCGCAGCTCGGCGTCGTGAAGCTTCGCTACCCAGCCCGGGTTGTAGAAGATGTGAAACCCGTCGGTGGCCATCGTCGTGCACCACGACATCGCGTCGACTTGGACGATGGGCAGCCGCATCAACGCGCTGGCCAGAAACGGCTGGCGCAGCGCTAGGCGGATGCGTGCCCGGGTTACCCGGGCTTTGAGCTCATCGGGCGATGAGGGCTGCATGCTTCTTCATGAACTCGCGGTACTTCGGGTCGCGGGCAAAGGCAGGTTTGCCGCGCAGCATGTCGCGCGCCAGAACGACCGCGAACTCAGGCGGCAGGCGCGACAGCAACTCCGAGGCGGCCGCGCTGACGTCTTCCTTGGTCGCGTTGTGCGCGAGCCAGGAGGTCAGCACATAGATGCCGTCCAGCGAGTCGGGAAGAGGCGCATTCGCAGGATCGGCCACGATCGCCTTGATGCGGTCGATGTTGGCCGACTGCTTGAGGAAGGCCAGGAATTCACGCGCAGGCCCCTCTCCGACGATGCCGGGAATGAGGTCCGCGCAGGCCTTGGGGCTCTCAAACTTGGTCAGCACGTCGCACAGCATCTGCCAGCTTCGAGGCGTCGCATAGGCCGCTTCTTGCCCCGGCTCCTGAGACAGCAGGGCAGGGCGATAGCCCAGGAACGACACCACCAGGGGATCCAGCCCCGCCCCGATGGCCCATGAGCGCCAATCGTCCGCATCGGCCTCGAGCGTGACGTGCACGAAACGGTTGGCCAGCGCGCTGCTCATGCGAAACGTCACCGCCCGGTCTTGCTGGCGGTTGCCTGCGGCCACGATCCACCAGCCTGAGGGCAGCACGTACTCGCCAACGCGGCGGTCCAGCACCAACTGGTACAGGCTGGCCTGCACGAGGGGAGGCGCCGCATTGATCTCGTCGAGGAATAACACGCCGGGCTTGTCGGTCGCCTTGGGCAGGAAGCTCGGCGGGCACCAGACGGCGCGACCGTTCTCGATGGCGGGAATGCCTCGAAGGTCCGTGGGGTCTAGAAGCGAGGCACGCAGATCGATCACGGGCAGACCTGCGGCGGCAGCGACGCCGCGAACGATGGAGCTCTTGCCCACGCCCGGGGGCCCCCACACAAAAGCGGGCCATTGCTGCGTGAGCAGCGATTCAAGAACGCGGGTCAGTCGGGTTGGTTTCATGGGGGGAGAGGGAGGGGAGGGGGCTGTAGTCGTTCAGTGCAGCTGGTAGTGGGGCTGGTAGTGCGACTGGTAGTGCGGCTGGTAGTACTGCTGTTACTGCGGCTGTCACTGCGGCTGGATCGAGGCCTCTTCACCTGGAGCGACCATGGCAAGCCAGGTGCTCAGGTTGTCCTCGGGGGCCACCCAGCTGTAGCGGGCCACCAGCTCTCGGGCCAGCGCACGGTCGGTTTCGATGTTCTTGTGCACGCCCAGAAGCCCGTTGAAGTCGCGCAGGGGCAGGGACACCCTGCAGACACAGGCTTCAGCCTCGGGGTCCAGGCTGGGTACTGGGCTGATCAGGTCGAGTCGCTGGCTGTCGCCCACATGCACCCACCACCCATCGAATGAGGCCGCATGCAAGTCGATTTGCTGCTCCGAGCTCAGCTGCAGGACGAGCGTGGAGCGAAGCTCCTGGTTGATCCGCTTCGGGACGGGAAGGTTTCCGATCTGGCGCTTCTTGACCGCGCCGTCGCTGCCCAACCTCAAGAGCGTCAGCCGGGTCCTGGCGCTGCTCCACCGCGCCGCCTCTGCAGCGGGCATCTCAATGTGCAGGGCGTCGCCTGCGTCTGGAGAGAAGGAGAGCCGAATGGGCTGCGCCTGCATGCCCTGCAAGGCCTCAAACCACTCGAGGCTGATTCCGGTGTCCGGAACTCGCAAGGGGGACTTCGATGCGATGCTCACCGAGGCCCGGTCCACGTACTGCAGGCCCTTGTGGGCGCAGTGGAAGTAGCCCAGGTCGATGCGCGACGCGCTGGAGTAGAGCACCAGCGTATCGCTCGGTGTGGCCGGATATTCGATAGCCACCAAGGCCGTGGTCAAGGGGTCCGCCGTGAACGGCAGCACCGCATCGGGCATGCCGCTGCGGGCCAGGCGCAAGAAGTTGGCCACGATGTCACGGCTGCGCGCGCTTTGCTGCGCCACGTCGTCCACGGCCTTTGCAATGCCCGCGACAAGCTCGTGGCGACCCTCCAGGGCGGCAGCGCGAGCGGCGGCAACGAGTCCTGCCAGCCGCAGGCGCACGGGGGAATCAGCTGATGAGGACCGCCTATTCATACGTGATCAGGTACAGCGAGCGTGAGGGCGAGGTTCTTGCGGATGGAGTCCATGGAGTCGGGGTCCACCTCGTAGCCGATCGCCCGTCGGCCCAGTGCCAAGGCGGCGCGCGGGATGGTTCCCGCACCGGCAAACGGGTCCAGCACCAGGTCGCCCGGGCGGCTGTAGCTACGAACAAGCGCCTGGATGAGCGGTACCGGCGAGTGGTGACGGTGGCGCACGGGCTGCTGCCCCACGGGTGTGACCAGACTCTCCTGGGTCAGCAACTCCACGTCCTGGCTGGTGGGCTCGCCCGTGCGTGGCACCCCGGGCTTGAAGAACACCAGGAACACCTCGGGATCGAAGGGCAGAGGAGCAAAGGCGCGGCCCAGGCTGTTGAGCACGCGTCTGCGCGTGAGCCGGGTATGGGGCGGGCGCCAGAAGTAGCGGGTGTAGAGCTGAAAACCCTGCGATTCCATCAACTCGCGATGAATGGCCTCCACGGGTGCGAGTTGCTGACGAAACCGGACGTCGCGGGTCTGCAAGATGGCCCAGCCCCCGGGCATCGTCACGCGCCAGACCTCCTCGAACACGCTCCGCAAGCCCCAGGCGAAGCGGATCGTGTCGCGCACCATGGCCTCTCTGGTTGCCTCAGCGCTTTCAGGCTCCTCCAGTGCAGGATCCTCGTCCTGCATCCACGACTCCACCTTCTTGGAGAAGTAGGGGGGGCCGCTCAGCACGAGGGCCACCTGCGCGTCGAGCACCTCGGTCATCCGGGCGCTGGAGGCGTGAACGATGGTCGGGGGCTCAGGCTCGCTTGAAGGCGGTTTGCCTGGCGCCTTGCTGTGCTCCCTGCTCACGGGGACCTTCATGGGGAATTCCGCCCCTTTGGCTTTGCTTCGTGCTTTGATTTCTTGGCCTGCTCTGGAGAGGGCAGTTGCTCGAGCAGCTTGGCTGCCTCTTGCGGGTGCACCATCCCAAGAAACGCCAAGCGCCCTTTGAGCGAGGTTGTGGACTGGGGCTGCCCGTGCCAGGTCGACTTGCCGTCGATGCTCTCGCGGTGCACGGCAGCGCGAAGCCGGCGGCGAACGCGCCTGGGCACGCTCACCCGTTCGTTGACCACCAAGCCGGTGCAGACCTGGCGCCGGCCTCGCCTGAAGATGTTCGTCTTGCGGGGATCCAGGTTCAGGCCGATCCTGCCCAGTACGCCCTTGGCCACGCCCAGAAGCTTCACCGCACCGTGGTCGCCCGAGAAGGTGATGTCGTCGGCGTAGCGGCTGTAGAGGCAGCCTCGCTCTTGCGCGCTCGCCTCCAGAATCTCGTCTGTCTTCAGCAGAACGCGGTTCAGCAACGCCGGAGAGGTGGGCGCGCCTATCGGCAGTCCTCCTTCGGCCGTGCACAGGTCCAGGATCGTGCCGATGGCCCCAGCGCTGAGTTCACCGGCGAAGTCGCGCCGCAGCGCCCCAAGCACCAGGGGCCAGCGAACGCTCGGAAAACAGTTGCTCACGTCAGCGTTGACGACGATCTCGCGCCCCACGTGGACGAGCGCGTTGTCCTTGATCGAGCGGCCCTTCACAAAGCCGTAGGCGCACCGATGTGCCCCCAAAGGGGTGAGCAGGTTGTCCAGCAGGGCGCGCTGCGCGCGCTTCAAGGCCGGGATAGGCGCGGAAATCGTGCGCGTGCCGCCTGAGTTCTTGGGCAACTGCCACTGGTGGTAGCAGTGGTCGACGCGACGACCGGGCGCTTCGCCATGCTCCACCGACACCATCGCGGCTGCCAGGTGCGGCAGGTGGTCCAGGCCCACGTGCGCGCCAAGCTCCAGCAGCACGGGGTCTTTTCCCGGCGTTCCACGCATACTGAAGGCGGCCTCTCGCAAGGCGCGGCGCATCAGTGGGTCGGGAACCTTGGAGGCGATCACCTTGAGCTGCTTCACGTTGCGGCGCAGCGCCAGCGCCAGCACCTGCAAAGCGGCCGTGTCGGCGTCGCGCCCGGACTGCGCCCCGTCGCTAAGCTGTCCTTCACCTGGGACGTACGGGTCCACGAATGCCTTCCAGGCGGGGGACCATGGGATCTCCAAGCCGCCTCGGGCCCCATCTTGCAGGAGCATGACCAGACGTTTGGGGTCCTTGGTCTTGAGGGCCCGAGCGCGCAGGACGAGGCTCCTGAACTCAGTAGGCACCTTGTCCTGGAGGTACTTCAGTTGCGACAGCCGCGACAGTTGCGGGATGAGTTCCTTGAGCCACGGCTTTGATGCGCGCTCTACGAGCAACTGCAAGAAGCCAGAGTTGGCGTTGCACAGCGCTGCAGCGGCCTGGACCGCCGTGGGATTTGGAGGCTCAGGGGTGTCGGATGTGGTTTTGGAGGATGAGCGGCGTGCCCAGGTGGCTCGGGCGGGAGTAGCTTTTTTTGGCTCGGGCTGGTCCTCAGCCCATCCAACCAGGTGCTCGGTGGCCGCCTGGGTGAACGCCTTGGGGTCCACGGCTGGTGCGCCAGACTCTGCGTGCCACAGCAGATGCAGGCTGGCCTCTCGCTTATGCAGGTTCCAGCCCCCGGCTGCGTACCAAGCCGGGGTACCTGCGTACTTGATCACGGACGCAGCAAACCCGCCCTTGGCCTTGCGGCTGCCGCTGTGCCGCTCGATCTCCTGCAGCAGCAGCGGCTCGGGTCTCCGGGACAAAAGCTCCAGCAGCTCCTGAGGGTCAACGCCTGCACGCAGCCGCTTGGCCATCAGGACAGTGATGTCCTTGCGCTTTTCACGCAGCTCCCAGATGACCTCCAGGGGCAGTTGTGTCCACGCCAGTGACTTGTCAGAGAAGACCTCGTGCACCCCGGCCATGACCAGGGCAGCCTTTTCGGGCTGGCTCCAGGTCTCATCCAGCAGTGAGCGCTCTAGGCCACTGAGAGCCGAGCAGGGCAGGGTGCCGCTACGCAGCGCCGCAGCGATCTCAGATCCGTCAAGCAGCCAGTGCCGCGCCATCTGGCGCCGCGGAAATGCTGACTTCACCAGCGCCAGGCACTCCTGGCTCATGGGCTTCCACTGGCGAGGTGAGCTTGGAGCCGAACCGTTGTTCGAGCCTTTGCTGGAGCCTGCATTGGCACCTGGATTGGCGTCGTCAGCCGATTCCTTGGCCGAAACATCACCTGCAGCACCGGCGCCAGCCCGTTTGCGGACCTTGACGTCGCCTGTCCCGCCCAGCGGCTGGCCGTAGTTTGTAGCGGCGCTTCGTAAGGCGGCTCTGGCGAGCGGGTCGAGCCGGACCGTGCGCAGCAGCTGCTCGGCCAGGTCGAAGTCCCGCAACTCGAGTGCAGCGAACAATTTGGCCGATATCTGCGCTGTGGCATCGCGGTGCGCGCGGCGCTCGCTCACCCAGGAGCTCAGCCGCACCCGCCGGCTGAGCGCGGGAGGCAGCAGTGCCTTGATCAGCTCGGGAGAAGACAGCACCAGTTGGTGCTCGTCCTTGTCGCGCATCAGGAACTGCGTGGCCTCAAAGGGCTCGACGGCGGCTGACGGAGTGGCGGCCGCTCGGGCTTGGGCCGCGCTCAGCATGCGCAGGAGTTCGCGCCTTCTCAGGTACAGCGACGCTCCTTGTACTTCGAGCGCAGCTCGAAGCAACTCGTGGATCTTGGCCCCTGTCTTAAGGCGGCTTGCAAGCGCGTAGCGCACGCGCATGCCGTGCATGAGGACGGAAGCACTGCTCAGGTCGGGCGGTGTTTCGCAGCGGCCCGCGACCAGGACTTTGGCTACCGGATCGGAGCTCAGTTCACTGACGGAGATGCTTTTCAGCTTCTGGGCCAGCTCGCACAAGTCCTGTGCGTGTACGCCCGGATCGGACGCGTCTGCTGCTCCGGTGAGCATGACCGATCGAAACAGGCTTGCCAGTTGCAGCGGATGGCGCGTGGCAGCAGCCCAGGCGTGCCGAAGGACCTCTTGAGGCGACAGCTCCGGGAAAACGGCTCGGATGCTTGGCCAGTAGGGCGCAGTGACCGAGTCCAGCGCGAGCTCGAGCTCCTGGCCGAACCCGGGCGAGTAAGGATCGGGAGTGGAAAGCGCTGCGCGCAGGTCGGGAAGAGCGTGCAGCGCCTGGTTCAGCCGCTTGCGAGCTTCGGAGCGTGTTTCTCCGCGGGTTTCGCCAGCAGACTCCCGTCGATGGGTCCCGTGCTGGGTCATGAAAGGTGGTCCTCTCCCCTGTCACTTTCCCCACGAGGTCCGAGCGAGGCGCGGG
>CAISJH010000534.1 GCA_903885585.1 uncultured beta proteobacterium | reverse complement strand
TCACCCCGCTGGCGTCGGCCAGCAGCGCGGCGTAGCCAGACTGGTTGGCCTGCACGTTGAGCTGCGCCCGGGCCTGCTCCACTGCAGCGCGCGCGCTCTTGACGCCGGCTTCGCGGCGCTCCAGCTCAGCGCCGCTGATGAAGCCCTGATCACGCAGCGTGACGAAGCGCTTGAATTCGCTCTCGGCCACGTCCAGCTGGGCCTGGGCAGAGGCGAGCGCGGCGCGCGCCGCCTCCTGACCGAGCTTGAGGTCCTGCGGGTCCAGCCTGGCCAGCGTCTGGCCAGCACGCACGGTTTGCCCCAGCTGCGCCGAGCGCTCCACCAGCTTGCCCGGCACCCGGAAGCCCAGGCGCGACTCGACGCGGGCGCGCACTTCGGCGGCGAATTCCAGCTGGGCCTGCGCAGGGGCCGTGGCCACCACCCAGGTACGCACGGCGCGCACGGGTTCCACGGCCGCTGGGGGCGGCTGGCAGGCCGTCAAGACGAGGGCGGCCAGCGGCGCGAAGACAAGGGTACGCCAGCTGCGCGAGATGCGCCGGACGCGCGAGGTGCGCCCGGCAATGATTGCGCCCGTGGCGCAGCAGGGTGAGTTGTTCATGAAGCCTTCGGCTTGACGGTGTCAAGTCAAGGGGCGCGATGCTACCTCCAACCCGGGCGCCAGCGTTGCGTCGGGGCAGCGCCTGCGGCGCCCGAGGCGTGGCCGGCTCTGGCGGCGGCTTCAGGGGGTGTGGATCAGGACCGTCCGCCGTCCACGCAGATCACCTGTCCGGTGACCCAGGCGGCCTGGTCGCTGGCCAGAAAGGCTGCCGTCCATGCGATGTCCTGCGCGGTGCCCAGGCGCCGCAGGTGGATGCTCTGCACCAGGCGCTGCTGGCCCTCGGCCCCGTAGGCCTCCCATTGGCGCTGCGTGGCGGGGTTGGACAGGATGAAGCCCGGTGCGATGGCGTTGGAGGTGATGCCCAGCGGCCCGAGGTCCTGCGACAGCTGCCGCGTGAGGCCCACCAGCGCGTGCTTGGCCGCCGTGTAGGCCTGGATGCCCGTCAGACTGGGTCGCAGGCCCGCGCCCGAGGCGATATGGATCATGCGCCCGAAGCCCTGGGCCCGCATGTGAGGGGTGGCGGCCTGGGCCATCCAGAAGGCGCCGTTGACGTTGGCATCGAAGAGGGCCGACCAGTCCTGCTCGGTGATCTCGTCGATGGGCCGCCCGACCTGCCCGCGCACTCCCCCAGCCCCGTTGACCAGGATGTCGACGCGACCACAGGCCTGCACCATCTGGCGCACGGTTTCGTGCACCTGGTCGCGGTTGCCGATGTCCACCACATGCGCGGGCATGCCCTGGGCAGCCCCAAAGGCGCGCACCGCCGCAGCGTCGAGGTCGGCCACATGCACGGTGGCGCCGCTGTCGGCCAGCTGGCGGGCGATGGCCTGCGCAATGCCCTGGGCGGCACCGGTGACCAGGGCGCAGCGGCCTGTCAGGTCGATGTTCATGGTGGGCTCCCGTGGGTTGCTGCGCGGACGGGTGTCACGCGCAGACCTTGATCAGTTCTTGCAAGGTGTCGCGCGACAGCGCCCGACGCCCGTCTTCGATGTCGTGGATCAGCTCCACCAGCCGGTCGATGGCTGGGGTGGGCACGCCGGCCTCGCGCCCGAGCTGCCCGATCACGCCGATCTGCGGATCCACCTCGGTGCGGCGCTTGCGCACGGCCAGGTCGCGGTAGATGCCCGAGTGCGTCTTGGCGGTCTTGGAATTGAACTCGGCCAGGGCCGCGATGCTGGCGCGTGCGCCGGCCTCGGGTGCACCTGGGAAGAAGGTCGCGGGGTCGAAGCCGTTGAAGCCTATGGGGTTGACCCCGCGCGCCCGCGCCACGGCCATCACTTCGCGCGCCACGGTGTCAAAGGCGGTGAAGCGTTCGGGGTCGGCGAAGTTGGCGGTCATGGAGTCGGCCGTCAGCGAAGTGGCAAACAGCATGGCGCCATAGGCCAGCTTGCCCCAGAGGTAGCCCCAGATGTTGTCGGTGAGCACGGCCTGCGGCTCGAAGATCTGCAAGAGCGCGTGCATGCGACGGGTGCGCTCGCGCGTGCTGCCGTCGATCTCGCCCACCACCACCGCGGCGCGGTTGCCGAAGAGGATGTCGCCTGGGCCGTGCCAGTCGGCACCGAAGTTGACGAAGCAGCCCATGGTGCGTTCGGCCCCGAGCAGCTGTGACAGCGCCAGTTCGTTCAGGCCGTTCTGCGCCGACAGCACGAAGCCGTCGGCCTTCAGGTGCGGGGCCAGCGTGCGCGCTGCCTCCTCGGTGGCCTGCGCCTTGACCGCCAGCAAGATCGTCGAGTAGCTGCCGCGCACCTCCTGCGGGGTGAAGGCGGGGATCACCTGCGTGAACTCCGTCACCGGCCCGTGGATGCGCAGACCCGTGGTGCGGGTGGCCTGCACGTGTTCGGCCTGCACGTCTACCATGTGCACGGGGATGCCTGCACGCGCCCAGGTGGCGGCCAAGGTGCCGCCGATGGCGCCGCCTCCCCAGACGAGGATGGGGTCTTCAGGCGTCACGCCCCACGTCACACCCGCATCAAGCCCTGCCGGCATCGAAGATCTCCTGGTGAGTGGCCACACGCAGTTGGCCTGTGGCGTCTATCCATCCCCGGGCCATGCCCAGGGTGTTGAAAGGGGCCTGCACCTGACCCTGGGCATCCACAGCAACCAGGCCCGCGCCGATGCGGTGCTGGTGCATCAGGTCGTGCACCAGGTGGCTTGCGGCCTGCTCCAGCGTGTGGTGGGCATAGCGCATGCGCGCGGCGATGTCATAGGCCGCTACGTGCCTGATGAAGCGCTCGCCCATGCCGGTGCAGGACACGGCGCACACGCCGTTCATGGCGTAGGTGCCTGCGCCGATGAGCGGCGAGTCGCCCACGCGCCCAGGGGGCTTGTCGTTGAAGCCGCCGGTGGAGGTGCCTGCGGCGAGGTGGCCTGCCGCGTCACGTGCCACCGCGCCTACCGTGCCGTGGCGGTCGGCTTCGCTCACGGGGCGGATGGCCCCGCCCGCCCGGCCGGCCTGGATGTCGGCCAGGGCCTTCACGCGACGTGGCGTGGTGAACCAGTGGTTGTCCACCATGGCCAGGCCTTGCTGCTCAGCGAAGTCGTCGCCGGCTGGGCCGCTGAGCAGCACGCAGCCTGAGTGCTCCATGACCGCACGCGCTGCGCGGATCGGGTTGCGGATGCGTCGCACCGTGCACACGGCACCCGCCTGCAAGGTCGCACCGTCCATGAGCGAGGCGTCCAGCTCGTGTTGTGCGTCACGCGTGAGCGCCGCGCCGTGGCCGGCGTTGAAGTGCGGGCTGTCCTCCAGCACCACGACGGTGGCCTCGACGGCATGAACGGCCGAGCCACCTGCGCGCAACACGGACCAGCCCGCACGCAGGGCCTGTGCCAGGTGAGCACGCACCTCGTCCCACTCCGCCGTGGGGAGCAACTCCTGCGCCAGCGTGCCGCAGCCGCCGTGCAGGGCCAATACAGGAGCCGTCACGTCCGTATGGGTCGATGGCCGGTCTCAGCGCGCCGGGCGGATGTTCATCGCCAGCGTGTCCTCGTCCACGCGCGGCGTGATCTTCACCTTGTCCTTGACCATGGCCCAGGCAGAACCGATGGACACCAAGGGCAGGCGGGAGCCATCGGCCACCAGCAGCTCGTTGGCTTGCTCGAGCAGCGAGCGGCGCTTGTTGACGTCCATCTCCACGGCCGCGTCCTGCAGCAGCTTGTCCATCACCGGGTTGACGTAGCCAATGACGTTGAAGGCGCCCATCTTGCGGTCCTTGTCGTTGGAGTGCGCCACCGACGACAGCGTGTAGTGCGCCTCGCCGGTGAGCGTGCCCCAGCCGGCCATGGACATGGAGTAGTCGCCGCGGGTGCGGGCCGGGAAGAACACCGCCACCGGTTGCGCATTGGCTTGTGCGTCGATGCCGATGGCCGCCAGCATCTGCGACACAGCGGTGCCGACCTGGCGGTCACCCGGGAGGCGGTCGCTCGTGAAGCTGAAGGTGATCTTGAAGCCGTTCGGGTAGCCCGCCTCGGCCAGCAGCCGCTTGGCGCCTGCCGGGTCCACCTTGGAGGGAGCCACTTTCTTGCTGAAGCCGAAGATGCTGGGGGTGACCATCTGGTAGGCCGGCTTGCCCAGGCCCTCCATGGCCACCTCAGCCAGGGCGTTGCGGTCGATGGCCATGTTGATGGCGGTGCGCACCCGGGCATCCTGCAGCGGGTTCTTGGGCAGCTTGCTGCCGTCCTTGGCGCTGATCTGAGGCGAGTTATCCCGCAGATCCAGCTCCATGTTGAAGACGTAGACCGTGTCCACGCTGCTGACGGTGAGTTTCGAGTCGCGCTGCAGAGCGGGTACATCGGCTGCGGGCACCCGAACGATGAGGTCGAGCTGGCCAGCTTTCAACTGCGCCACCCGGGCGGCGTCGTTCGGGATCTCCTTGCGCACGTGGCGCGCCCAGGGCTCCTTGGGACCCCAGTAGCCGTCGAAGCGCTCCAACACCAATTGGTCCTTCGGCGTCCAGGAGACGAACTTGTAGGGGCCGGTACCCACGGCGGCCTTGCCGCTATTGAAGGCGGCGTTGGCGGAGTCCTTGGTGAGGCCGGCGGCGGCCTTGGCGCTGACGACAAACAGGCGCACGAAGTCATTGGGCAGAGTGGGGGCCGGGCCGTCTGTGCCCACGCGCACCGTGTACGGGTCGACGACCGTGACGGACTTGACCCGCCGTACATAGATCGTGGTCGGGTTGGGGCCCGACACCACCGGAATGCGTTCGATGGAGAACTTGACGTCCTCCGCGGTGAAGTCCGAACCGTCGTGGAACTTCACCCCGCGGCGCAGCTTGAATTCCCAGGTGGTGGCGTCGACGGCGCGCCAGCTCTCGGCCAGCCGGGGTTGCACCTCCAGGCCGTCGCCAGACCACACCAAGGTGTCGAACACATGCTTGAGCGCCTCGGCCTGGGTGCCGGTGGCGGTGAAGTGCGGGTCGATGGATTCCGGGCCTGCGCGCACACCGATGGTCAGGGTCTGGGCGGCAGCGGTGGCGCACAGGCCGGCTGACAGGGCAGCAGCGAGCAGCCAGGCGGCGGCGCGTGAACTTGGGCGATGGGACAAGGTGGGCATGGGCGGTCTCGTCTTTGACGTTGAAGGGGTGTTGGAAGGTTGCGGCAAGCGGGCGGGCAAGTATTGCGGGGTTGGCCTGATGGCCTGCTCGTCGTCAATCGGGATTTGGTCGCCCCCGTGATCGGGTGTCAAGGGGGCGAACACCGAGATCCAAGCAAGCCAGTCAGGGTCTGCATGGAGAGGCTGCTTGGTTTTCATCTGCTAAATTGGGACGAAGCCCGTACAGCACAAGGATCCGCATGCGAATCGCCGACATGAACTGGATGCAGGTGGAGGATCGTCTGCGTGATGACGATCGTTGCGTCGTGCCCATCGGCAGCACCGAGCAGCATGCCTACCTCAGCCTGTGCGTGGACCTCATCTTGGCCGAAAAGGTGTCCGCCGATGCCGCACAGCCCTTGGGGGTGCCCGTGTTTCCGGTGGTTCCCTATGGCATCACGCCTTACTTCGCAGACTTTCCGGGCACGGTGTCTCTGCGGGTGCGCACCTACCTCGCGTTGATGGAGGACATCCTGGAGAGCCTGTACCACAGCGGCTTCCGGCGCATCCTGGTGGTCAACGGCCACGGCGGCAACAACCCGGTGCTGGGTTTCTTCAGCGAGTGGATGGGGCGACGACGCGATGCCCGGGTGCGGCTGCACAACTGGTGGAACGCGCCGCGCACCTGGGCCCATGTGCAGCGCATCGACCCCGCGGCCTCGCATGCCAGCTGGATGGAGAACTTCCCCTGGACCCGTCTGCCGGGTGTTCGCATGCCCGAGGGTGCCAAGCCTGTGGTGGACTACGCACGGCTGCAGATGTCCAACCCAGCGCAAGTGCGTGAGCAGGTGGGTGACGGCAATTACCACGGCCTGTATGCGCGCTCCGACGAGGAGATGCTGGCCTTGTGGGACACCGCGGTGCAGGAGACCCGCGCGCTGATCCAATCAGGCTGGTGATGCTGGGCTTCGTCATCGGCCGGCTGCTGCAGGCCCTGGTGGTGATGTTGGCGATCTCGGCCCTGGTCTTCGTCGGGGTGTACGCGGTGGGCAACCCCATCGACGTGCTGATCGGTCCGGACGTCACCCAGGAGATCCGTGCCCAGACGATCGCCCGCTACGGACTGGACCAGCCGCTGTGGCAGCAGTATCTGGTGTTCCTGGGCCGGCTGGTCAGGGGTGACCTCGGCCATTCTTTCGTTTTCAACATGCCTGTGCTGGACCTGGTGCTCAGCCGCCTGCCGGCCACCCTGGAGCTCACCTTGGTGGCGGTGCTCGGCGCCACCTTGCTGGGGGTACCGATCGGCATGCTGGCCGGCTACCGCCCGGAGCACCCGCTGTCGCGCCTGGCCATGGGCGTCTCTGTGCTGGGTTTCTCAGTGCCCACGTTCTGGATTGGCCTTGTGCTGATCCTGGTGTTTGCAGTGTGGCTTGGCGTGTTGCCTGCCGGCGGCCGCGGCCCCACCGTGGAGGTGCTCGGCGTGCAGTGGAGCGTGCTCACCGCGGAGGGCTGGAAGCATCTGCTGCTGCCGGCTTTGAACCTGGCCTTGTTCAAGATGGCCATGATGATGCGGCTGGCGCGCGCCGGCACCCGTGAGGTGATGCTGGGCGACGCCGTGCGCTTTGCGCGTGCTACCGGGCAAAGCGAGTTCACCATCCTGCGTCAGCACGTGCTGCGGCTGATCGCCATCCCCATCGTCACGGTCTTCGGCCTGGAGCTGGGTGCGACGCTCGCGTTTGCCGTGGTCACCGAGACCATCTTCTCCTGGCCCGGCGTGGGCAAGCTCATCATCGACTCCATCCAGTCGCTGGACCGTCCGGTGATGGTGGGCTATCTCATGTTGGTCGCCTTGCTGTTCACGGCCATCAACCTGGCGGTGGACCTCGTCTACGCGCTGCTCGACCCCCGGCTGCGCACGCGCCTGGCCTGATCATGACGAACCGATCTTCCGCTTCACCAGCAGCCCATGCGGGTTCTGCCTCTTCAGGGGCTACCCGCCATTCACGCGGGCAGCTGCTGCGCCGCTTCTGGGCCGAGTTCCGCGAGAACCGGGTGGCGGTGGTGGCCTTGTGCGTGGTCATCGCGTTGGCGCTGGCCGCCCTGCTGGCCCCTTGGATCGCCCCCCAGAACCCCTATGACCTGGCCGCCTTGCGCCTGGGTGACGCCCGGCGAGCGCCCGGACACGTGAATGCCAGCGGCTTTGTCTACCTGCTGGGCACCGACGCGCAGGGCCGCGACGTGCTGTCGGCCATCCTGTATGGCCTGCGCCTGTCGGTGCAGATCAGCGTGACGGCGGGTGTGATCGCTTTCGCCCTGGGCGCAGGCATTGGGGCCAGCGCGGCGTTTTTGGGCGGGCGGTTCGAAGCGGTGGCGATGCGGGTGGTGGACCTGCAGCTGTCGTTTCCCGCCATCTTGCTGGCCCTGGTGATCTCGGCCGTGCTGGGCCAGGGGCGCTGGCAGATGATCGCCGCCCTGGTGGCCGCGCAGTACGCCTACTTTGCGCGCACGGCACACGGTGCGGCGGTGGCCGAACGCTCCAAGGACTACGTGGAAGCCGCTCTGTCCACCCCGCTGCCTGCCTCGCAGGTGGTGCTGCGGCATGTGCTGCCCAACTGCCTGCCGCCGCTGATCGTCGTGGCTACCGTGCAGGTGGCCAGCGCCATCTCGCTGGAGGCCACGCTGTCCTTCCTGGGCCTGGGCATGCCGGTGACCGAGCCGTCGCTGGGCATGCTGATCGCCAACGGCTTTCAGTACCTGCTGTCCGGGCGCTACTGGATCTCCATCTATCCAGGCGTGGCCCTGATCCTGCTGATCGTGTCCATCAACCTGGTGGGTGATCAGGTGCGCGACCAGTTCAACCCAAGGCTCAAGCGATGAGCCTGTCGTCGGCTCCACCCGTGTCTGCGCTACCAGCAGCCGCGCCCCCTCAGGCCGGGCAAGATCCAGTCCCGGTGCTGTCGATGCGCGACCTGCGCACTCATTTCGAGACCCGTCAGGCCACGCTCAAGGCGGTTGACGGGGTCAGCTTCGACCTGTTCCCCGGGGAGATCCTGGGCCTGGTGGGTGAATCCGGCTCGGGCAAGAGCGTCACGGGCTACTCGCTGCTGGGCCTGGTGGACCCGCCGGGGCGCATCGTCTCAGGGTCCGTCCGGCTTCAGGGGCAGGAACTGGTGGGTCTGCCAGCGGCTCAGTTGCGCGCGCTGCGTGGCCGCCGGTTGGCCATGGTGTTCCAGGATCCGATGGCCACGCTCAACCCTTTGCTGACCATCGGCGCGCAAATGGCGCTGGCGCTGCGGGCCCATGGCGCCGTGAGCGTGGAGGCGGTCCGCGCGCGGTCGCTGGAGGTGTTGCAGCAGGTGGGCATCCCCGACCCCGTCAGCCGGCTCGGCGCCTGGCCGCACCAGTTCTCGGGCGGCATGCGCCAGCGCGTGGCCATTGCGATTGCCCTGCTGCACCGGCCGGCGGTCATCGTGGCCGACGAGCCCACCACCGCGCTGGACGTGTCCATCCAGGCCCAGATCCTCACCGAGATCCGTGGCCTGGTGGAGCAAAGCGGTACCGCCCTGATCTGGATCAGTCACGATCTGGCCACGGTATCGGCCATCGCGCGCCGCGTGATGGTGATGTACGCGGGGCGCCTGGTGGAGGAGGGCCCCACAGCGCAGGTGCTGCGCCGGCCGCGCCACCCCTACACGCGCGGCCTGCTGGGCTCGTTGCCGC
>CAISJH010000533.1 GCA_903885585.1 uncultured beta proteobacterium | reverse complement strand
CTCGCTGCCACGCAGGGTGGGGACTTCCGCTTGTCCGGCGTGGCGCGCATGCACGAGCGCCCCATCGGCGACTTGGTGCAAGCGCTGCGACCCTTGGGCTGCGAGGTGGTGTGCGAGGGCCAGGAGGGCTACCCGCCGCTGCGTCTGCGGGGCCAGACCGGTGGGCGCCTGCACCTGGCGCAGCCTATTCGCGTGCGCGGTGACGTCTCAAGCCAGTTCCTGACGGCGTTGCTGCTGGCGCTGCCGTTGGTGGCCGTGGACGCGCCGGTGGTGATCGAGGTGGAGGGGGAACTGATCTCCAAGCCCTACATCGAGATCACGCTGAACATGTTGGCCCAGTTCGGCATCGCTGTGCAGCGTGAAGGCTTCCAGCGCTTCACGCTGCCCGCGGGCAGCGCCTACCGCACGCCAGGTGATGTGCATGTGGAAGGCGACGCTTCGTCAGCCTCGTACTTCATCGCGCTGGGCGCCCTGGCGGCCCGGCCCGGGGCACCCGTGCGCATCGAGGGCGTGGGGGCCGCCTCAATCCAGGGCGACATCCGCTTCGTGGAGGCCGCGCAAGCCATGGGTGCCACGGTGCGCAGCGGCCCCAACTGGCTGGAAGTCGAGCGGGGCACCTGGCCGCTGAAGGCGTTGCAACTGGACTGCAACCACATCCCCGATGCGGCCATGACCTTGGCCGTGATGGCGCTGTATGCCGATGGCCCAACGCGGTTGACCAACATCGCCAGTTGGCGGGTGAAGGAAACCGACCGGATTGCCGCCATGGCCACCGAACTTCGCAAGACGGGCGCGGCGGTGACCGAAGGTCCGGACTTCATCGAAGTGACCCCGCCAGCGCATTGGCGGGCCGCAGCCGTGCACACCTACGACGACCACCGCATGGCCATGTGCCTGTCGCTGGCGGCGTTCAACCCCTTGGCCTTGACTTCAACCCTGGGCGCGGCGGTGCCTGTGCGCATCCTCGAGCCGGCGTGTGTGGCCAAGACTTTTCCCGACTACTTCGAGGCCCTGTTCAGCCTGGCGCGCGCAGATGTGGCTGCGGTGCCAGTCATCGCCGTGGACGGTCCTTCCGCTTCAGGCAAGGGCACGCTGGCGGGGCGATTGGCCTTGAGTCTCGGCTATCACCTGCTGGACTCCGGCGCCATCTATCGCGCGGCCGGCGTTGCGGCCCAGCGTGCAGGGGTGGATCTGACGAACGGTGCCGCGGTTGCCGAAGTCTGCCGCGGTCTGGATCTGCGCTTTGATGGCGAGCGTGTGCTGCTGGACGGTGTAGACCGCACCGACGAAGTGCGCAGCGAGGCCGGGGGGCTGCTGGCCTCGCAGGTCTCGGCCCACCCTGCCGTGCGGGAGGCGCTGCACGAGTTGCAACTGTCCTTCCGGCGCCTGCCCGGGCTGGTGGCCGATGGCCGGGACATGGGTACGGTGGTGTTTCCCAACGCCGCGCTCAAGGTGTTTCTCACGGCGAGTGCCGCCCAACGGGCCGACAGACGCCATAAGCAATTGATTTCAAAGGGTATTCAGGCTAGACTCGAAGACCTTCGTGCAGACCTTGAGCGGCGTGACGAGCAGGACAGAGTCCGCAGCGCGTCCCCACTGAAGCCCGCCGAAGATGCGTTGGCTCTGGACAACTCCGACAGGGGCATCGACGAATCCGTCGATCTCGTGCTGGGTTGGTGGAGCCAGCGCAGGCCCTTCTGAAGAAGGGCTGGTGCGCAGGTACCGGCTTTTCTCAGGAGGGTTCACCGCCCACCGGGCTCCCCTTCCGGCCGTCAGGCCACCGGGCCCGGTGATCGTCACCATCGCAACCCCCGCAACATCTGTTGCACACATTGCCGGCTTTCACCATTCCTGATCGGGCCGGCGCAGGAAACCACATG
>CAISJH010000532.1 GCA_903885585.1 uncultured beta proteobacterium | reverse complement strand
CATGAACACCGTCATGCCATGAAACGCCAGGCCCAGGGCCTGCAGCACACCCGCCACGGCCTGGAAGGTCACCATCCACAACAGGGCCGTCACCGCACCGAGCAGGGCCGGCCGCCGCAACCGCATCAGCCAGATCACGGCGGCGATCAGGGGCACGCCTGCCAGCGCGAGCCACCGCCAATCCAGGCGCATGGCCGGGGCAGCGCGGGTCAAGGTGTCCATGGGCGCGTCAGCAAACATGTCCAAGGGCCTCGCAGCAGGCCACCAGCCCGCTGCCTCCTGAAGCTGCCACACCGTCAAGGCCAGCAAGGGCAGCACGAGATACGCACCCAGCAGCGCCCGCAGTCCCTGACCCGACGCATGGAAAGCCGAGGTCTTGCGCCAGACCACCACGGTCCAGAACGCGGCCGCCAGCGCCGCACCCCAGGGGCCGAAGAGCACATGGCCGAGCCCCACGGAAACCGCGGTAACCGCCGCAGCGAGCAGGGCGATCACGTACTGACCGAGCATCCAACCCGGGGCGGCCTGCGCAGGCTTCTCCGGCTTCTCGGGCCGGGACTCGATCACGTCGGTCACCTGGATGATGGGCGCGGGCTGAGCGGCGCGCTCGGCGGCCCGGCGGGCGTTCGCTTCTTCCAGCGGCTCCAGCACCTCCACCTCCACAAGCTCTGGCGAGGGAGGAGGTACCTCTGGCGGTGGGGGCACAGCCCGCTCAGCCTCGATCGGCTCGGGCTCCGAGGGTGCGTCGAACTGGTCTGGCGCTGACGCAGCCTCGCGGGAGGGGTGCGACGGCGACAGGTCCTCGACCGATTGCCGGGGCTTGATGTCCGGCTCAGGGACACCAGGCTGTGGCCGCTGCGCAGAGGACTTGTAGGACTCGTCGGCAGCCACAGGCCGCGGCGCCTCCGCAGTCGGCTCAGCCGTGCTCTCAACCTTCGCTGCTGCTGACGGCGGCGAAGGGATGGGCGGGGCGTCAGACGCGGGACCGACAGGCGAAGCGGCGGGCAACTCCTGATCCGCGAGTGCCTCTTCGGACATGGGCGCAGGCGCCAACGGGGGCAACGGCGCCATCGGCGAACCGTCGTCCTCGACGTGTGTCAGGGGCTTACGCGCCAGCCAGCGCGCCCAAAGAGCGTGAGCCGCCTCGGGACGGATCCATCCCGCCTGAACGGCGGCATTCAGATCGGCCCAGGCCACATTCACGGCGGGTACCGTCTTGCGCGTGGCGCCTGGATCAGCAGTCGGCGTGGCCTGTGCCTGTGCCTGTGCCTGTGCCTGTGCCTGTGCCTGTGCCTGTGCCTGTGCCTGTGCCTGTGCCTGTGCCTGTGCCTGTGCCTGTGCCCGATCCTGGGCCTGTGCACGGGCCTCGGCCTCCTTCTTCAGGAGCACCCCTTCGGCGGTCTGCACGGTCTCAAAGGGCGTGTCCGCATGCCAGCTGCGACCCGCCTTGGGTCGGGCCAGCGGCTCCTCGGGCTTGCCGGCCGCAGCGGGCTTGGCGCGTTCAGGGGGCGCTACGGCCAGACGCCTCAGGTCTTCCGGCGTCAAGCGCCCCGACCGCTTGGGCGTCTGGGCAGGTGCCACACCGTCAAAAGCCCCCAGCTCGGCCAGACTGGGCAACGGCCCACGGCGCGCACCCGCCGGCCGGGGCGCACTCGCCGCGCCGGAGGGGGCGGCAGCTGGCGCCCGGCCGGTGCCCGCTGCGCTGGACGGCGCGGGCGCACCCGGCGACGCCGCAGGCCCCGGGTCTTCAGGTGTCGCAGACGCCCGCCGCACGGGACGGCTGGAGAAGATGGAGGGCTTCCAGCTGGAGGCCATAGTCAACCAGCCGTGACGCCTGACCGCAGCGCGGTCTGGCAGCCTTCTTGCAGGCAGGAAAGCGGGCCCGGCTGCACAGCGCGCTCCGCCTTCATCCCAGGACGTTGGCCAGGGTCAGCAAGGCCACCAGCAGCATCCAAAGCACCACGGAGCGCCACACCAAACCCACCATGCTCTGCAGGTGGCCTGACTGGGGCAAGGCCAGCTGCGGCGCCTGCGCGGCAGCGCCGACATCGGCCGCCGCCTCCTCACCTTGGCCGACGGCGGGAGCCATCGCGGCTGAGCCCATGCGCACACCCACGGCGCCGGACGCAGCAGCCAGGATCACACCCTCATTGCGATCGGCAGGAACCGAGGCATCGCGCCGCCATGCGTTGACCGCCTCTTCGAAGTTACCCACCACAGCAAAGCCGGCCGCAGTCAGGCGCGCGGGCACGGTGTCTATCAGTGCAAACAAGTGCCTCGACATGTCAGGCAAGTGGTCGTTGACTTCGGTGTCCTGTCGTTGGCGCACGGCCAGCCAATGCCGGCTGACGAACTCAGCCATACGGTAAAGAACGGCCCCTGCCGGGCCCAGGCCCAGCGCCGAGAGCAGCACGAACCAGAAGAACACCCCAAAAACGTGACGGTGCGCGGACAGGAGCGCATGCTCCAGGACCTGGCGCAGCAACTCGGTACGCGGCAGGTCGGCAACCTCCATCTCCTTCCACTGGGCCAGGTGGCGGCGAGCTTCAGCCTCGTCACCACGGTCCAGGGCGTCACGGATGTCGGTGAAATAGTGGCTGAACTGCCTGAACCCCAAAGTCAGATACAGCAGCGCCACGTCAAAGGCCATGGCCAGCAGAAGGCTGTACTGGCGGATCAGCAGGTAGACCCCGGTTGCCAGGACCGCGGGCAGCAGCACCGACACGCCCCAGACCATGCGGGCATGGCGGCGTTGGCCGGCATCCAGTGTGCGTGCCACCCAGGACACCCAGGCTCGCATCGCCTGGCCGACACGGTTGACGCGTGGCAGCGGCTTGACCTGCTCGATCAGCAGGGCGAACAGCACGGCAAAGAAGCTCATGAGCGCGGCATGATAGCCACTGTGGGCAAAGCCCCTCTGTTGGTGGCTCCAGAGCCTCAGGCTCCGGCGTCCGAGCGGCTCAGGAAGGTGTAGAGATTGCGCAACATCGCGGCCGTGGCACCCCAGATGAAGAACTCGCGCAGCGTGCCCTGGGTGCTTTCTGCATGCCAAGGCATGGACAGGAACTGACGGGCCACCCCAGCCGCCTCGAACAGGTGGCGCTGGTGGTGAGCCGGGTTCATCAGAAACGACAGCGGGACCTCGAAGGCCTCGGCCACTTCAAAGTCATCCAGCCGCAACTCGAAGGGAGGCCGCACCAGGGCCACCACCGGCGTCACCACAAAGCGCGTCACCGTGGTGTAGATGGGCAAGCGGCCTAGCACCTCGACATGGTGGCGGGCCAGGCCGATCTCCTCCTCGGTCTCACGCAGCGCAGTGGCGACCTCGTCGGCATCCTCCGGCTCCTGCCGCCCACCGGGGAAGCTGATCTGACCGGCGTGATCGTGCAAATGGTCGGTCCGCCGGGTCAGCAGAACGCGCAGGCCGTCATCCCTCTCCACCAGGGGCACGAGCACCGAGGCAGGCGCGGGCGCACGGTCCTGGTGTTGACCGTCACCGGGAATCTCGGGAGCCCACTCAGCGGCCACCGCAAACCGCGCGCGCAGGGCCTGTGCCGTCATCTGGTGCGGCCGGACAGGCGGAAGGTGCGCGTCCGTCCCGCGGACGGGCACGGCCTTGGGATCAACGATCCGGGGTCGAGTCACCGGGGCAGCGGTTTCAGCGGGCGCGAAGACGGGTGAAGCGCTCATGTCGGAAGGGTACAACGCGCCGTCCGGTCGCACACGCCGAGACCAAAAGAGAATTTGTCAACGGAACAACCCACCCTGGGCCTTGGGGGAGGGAGCCCGCGCGGTGGCCAGATGCACCAAAGCCGCCCGAAGGCGGCCTTGGTGCCACGGCGGTCCCGAGATCGGGCTCCACGCGACAGTCGCCCAGAGGGCGGCTGAGAACATCAGGCTCCTGGGCCCGCCGCAGAAGCTCAGCTGAGCTTGGCCTTGATACGGGCCGACTTGCCGCTGCGCTGACGCAGGAAGTACAGCTTGGCGCGGCGCACGTCACCACGGCGCTTGACCTCGATGCTGGCGATCAGCGGGCTGTAGAGCTGGAACGTCCGCTCGACGCCCTCGCCGCTGGAGATCTTGCGAACGATGAAGCTGCTGTTGAGCCCACGGTTGCGCTTGGCGATGACCACGCCTTCGTAGGCCTGCACGCGCTTGCGGGTGCCTTCAACCACGTTCACGTTCACGATCACGGTGTCGCCGGGGGCGAAAACGGGGATCGTCTTGCCCAGGCGGGCAATCTCTTCCTTCTCGAGGGTCTGGATCAGGTCCATGGGGGCTCCAATGCGCGATCTTGCACGGGGATGTTGGAATGGTGCGCATAAGCTGACAGCACACTGTGCCGTCAACCCTGCGCGGGGTGTGATGACCATGCCACGAGGGCGAGAGTCATCATCAACCGTCAGAGGATCGCAAAGCACGCCATTATAGGCCGAGGCTTGCGAGGTAACGCTCGTCTGCCAAACTCAGTTGTCCGGCCAAGCGTGCGGCTTCGATGAGATCGGGCCGACGCCTTGCTGTCCACTCCAGGGAGCGCTCACGTTTCCAACGGGCAATCTCGCCGTGGTGACCCGACAGCAAGGGCTGCGGCACGCTGCGACCGTCGGGCAACACCTCGGGACGGCTGTATGCGGGGCCCTCCAGCAGCCCATCAGAAAAACTGTCCTGCTGATGGGACGGGGCATGCAGCACGCCCTCCTGGAGGCGGGCCACGGCGTCCAGGAGCACCAGGGCCGGCAACTCCCCGCCCGAGAGCACGAAGTCTCCGAGACTGATCTCCATCGTCACATGGCGATCGATGACGCGCTGGTCCACGCCTTCGTAGCGACCGCAGATCACCACCGCCCCGGGGCCTTCGGCCAGCGAAGCGACCAGCGCCTGGTCGAGCCGGCGGCCCGCAGGGCTGAAGTGCAGCACGGGCACAGCGGGCTGCTCGCCTCGGTCCGCCCACACGGCCTGAAGCGCGCGCTCCAGGGGCTCGACCAGCATCACCATGCCAGGGCCGCCGCCGTAAGGCCGATCGTCCACCCGGCGGTAGTTGTCCGTGGCGTGGTCACGCAGCGGCCAAAGCCGCACGTCCACCTGCCCAGACGCAAAGGCACGCCGCGTGATGCCGTGCACCAGGTGCGGACCGAAGAGCTCGGGGAAGAGCGTGATGACGTCGAACCGCATGCCGATCCGCGACTCAGTAATCCAGGCCCCAATCGACGGTGATGCGACGCGTGCTCATGTCCACCGCATCGACATAAGCCGACACAAAGGGGATCAGGCACTCTTGCGGCGGCTGGTTCTTGGGCCCGCCCTTGACCGCCACTGCAGGCGCAGCGTCAGGTGTCTTCACGGGAGGCCGGACCCTGAGCACGTCGTGGGCGCCGGTCTCGATCAGGCCCACCACCTCTCCCAGCAGCGCGCCCTCGCGGTTGACCACTGTCAGACCAATCAGATCAACCCAGTAGTACTCGCCGTCGGTGGCCGTGGGGAAGCTGGCTCTGGAGACGAACACGCGGGCCCCGCGCAAGGCTTCAGCCGCGTCACGGTCGTCGAGGTCCTGGGCCGAGGCGACCACCAGGTCGCCATGCTCCTTGGCATGGACGATTTTGAGCACCGCCCGGGCCGTGACCGTGGCCGACTGCGCGACGGACGCCCCGTCCGGTGGCTGCAGAAACCACCGCTTGGTGGAGAACAGGGCCTGTGGATCCAACGAAAAAGGCTGGACCTTGATCCAGCCTTTGACGCCCCAGGAGCCCATCACGCGGCCGATCTCGACCGCATCTTCAGGGAACTGGGAATCCACTTGTTTGAGCGTCAGGGTGTCTGCCCGGCGTGTTGAACACCGCCCAGGCGAGACCGCCTCAGCAAAACTTAGGCCGCCTTGCGGGCCTGATCCACCAGGCGCTCGACGGTGGGCGACAGCTTGGCGCCCACGCCTGACCAGTAGGTCACGCGGTCCAAGGCCACACGCAGGGGCTGTTCAGCACCAGCGGCCATCGGGTTGTAGAAACCCACGCGCTCGATGAAACGCCCGTCGCGACGCTCACGCGAGTCAGCGACCACGATGTTGTAGAAGGGACGGCCCTTGGCGCCGCCACGAGCAAGCCGGATCACGACCATGTTGAACTGCCTTTTCTTCAATTCGTCAGTGACCGCCGCACCAGGAGACACGCAGGAGCAGGCAATCGGTAAGGCGCAAGAGACTCCATCCAGAAGACTCCGCACCGAGGCCGGCGCCGTAGATACACCCCCACAGGGGTCGTCGCCGAAACCGCGCATTATAGTCAGCCGCCTTCAGCCTTGGGTTGCCAGCCCGCTGCCCGCCACAGGCGACCCGTCCACGTCACCCATCCACCCTGCAGAGCGCACTGACCAGCCGATGTCCACGCCTCCCGCACGCTACCGTTCAAAGACCGTGGCCACCTGGCTGGCCGTCGTGGGCGGCACGCTGGGCCTGCACCGCCTCTACCTGAAGGGCGTGAAGGACGCGCTGGCATGGCTGCACCTGCCACCCACCCTGCTGGGGCTGGCCGGCGTGATCCGGATGCGCCAACTGGGACAAGACGACCAGGTGGCCTGGATACTGATTCCGGTGCTGGGCCTGATGATCGCGCTCGGCATGCTGTGCGCGATCCTCTACGGGCTCACGCCTGACGAGAAGTGGGACGCAACGCGCAACCCGGGGCATGCGCCTACGCGCACCGCCTGGGGTCCCGTGCTGGGCGTGATCGCCGCCTTGATGCTGGGCGCGGCCATCCTGATGGGCACGATCGCCTTCAGCATCCAGAAACTGTTCGAGTGGGATCTGGCCGCCAGCAGGGCCCAGGTCAGCACCAGCAGACCGAAGGTCTGAACCGGCACAGACCACTGTCCCGCCGGCAGCCTCTTCAGCTTTCGCTTGCGGGGCCTGAGGCCTCGCCGGCGCCTGGTCCGCGACCACCCCGGCGGCGGCGGCGGCGGCGCTTGCGCTCTGGTGCATCGCCCGGCTCGTCATCCACCTCATCCTGCGCGGCTGGGGCCCCAGGCAAGGACGCATCAGGCCCGGCCGGGGAGGACGCCACCCCGGCAGCGCCATGACCGCCAGACGGCCCGGGAGTGACTGACGCCTCGCGCACGCCTCCTCCCGCCTTGCGCGGGCCGGGCACACGGCGCGACTGAGACGTCTTCAGCGTATCCAGCAGGGCCTCGCGCTCCTCTGGCGTCCCCAGGGAAAAGTCCTCCCACCATTCAGCCAGGTCCTGCGGCACTTCGCCCACATCGGCCCGCAGGCGCAGGAAGTCAAACCCGGCACGAAACCTCGGCTGCTCCACCATGCCAGGCGCTGAGGAAACGGTCCGCCGCTCCAGCCGGGGTTGCATCTGCCAGATTTCGCGCATGTCGGCGGCCAGCTTGCCGCGCCCGGAGATGTCGCCAATGCGCGCCTCGAACACCGCATCGATGGCCTGCTGCAGCGCGGGGAACGGGGATTCGCCAGCGTTCTTCAGCGCCGTCCAGCGCCCCAGCACCTCATGCCAGAGCAGGCAGGCGAGCAGGAAGCTGGGGGCCACCGGCTTGCCTTCACCCACGCGTCGGTCGGTATCCTGCAAGGCGAGATCGATGAAGGACTTGCGACGCGGGTCCTGGGCACTGCCGTCGAGCGCCGCTTCCAGCACCGGAAAGACACCTCGCACCAGGCCCAGGCGCTGCAGCACCTCCACGCTCGAGATGGCGTGACCCGTCTGCAGCAGCTTGATCATCTCGTCGAACAGACGTGAGCCGGGCACTTGCATCAGGCTGGCCGCCATGGACTGCACGGGCTTGAGCGTCTTGGGCTCAATAGTGAATCCAAGCTTGGCCACGAAGCGAGCCACCCGCAGCAATCGCACCGGATCCTCGCGGTAACGGGTGACCGGATCCCCGATCATGCGCAAGACGCGGGCGCGCACGTCGGCAAAGCCGCCGTGGTAGTCCACCACCGTACGCGTCACCGGGTCGTAGTACATGGCGTTGACGGTGAAGTCACGCCGCGCGGCGTCCTCGATCTGCGGGCCCCAGACGTTGTCGCGCAGCACGCGGCCGCTTGCATCCACGACATGGGTCTTGCCCGCCAGCTCGGCGCGCGAGGTCTTCTCGTTGCCTTCAACCTGCTCTGCGGACTCCGCAACCAGCAAGGCCCGAAAGGTCGAGACCTCGATGACCTCATGCTCACGCCCGCGCCCGAACACCACATGCACGATGCGAAAGCGCCGCCCGATGATGAAGGCACGCCGGAACAGCGCCTTGACCTGCTCGGGTGTGGCATCGGTGGCCACGTCGAAGTCCTTGGGGCGCCGCCCCACCAGCAGGTCGCGCACGGCACCGCCCACCACGTAGGCCGCGAAACCGGCGTCCTTCAGTGTGCGCACCACGCGCACGGCATGGTCGTCCAGGAGATCGGGGTCGATACCGTGCTCTTCTGCCGTGATTTCCACGCGCTGACCTAGCGGGGTGGCCTGCACGACGGGCTCGGCAGGCTCGAGCGGCGCCACGGTCTTGCCCAGCAGACGGCTGATGAGTTTCTTGATCATTCGAAGAGGTTCAGGACGGTCCAGCCGCGTTCGGCAGCAATCTTCGCGAGGGCCGGCGCCGGGTTGGTGGCGACCGGGTGGGTGACGCGTTCGAGCAGCGGGAGGTCGTTGGTGGAGTCGCCGTAGAACACCACCTCGTCATAGGCCTCCAGGCGGGTGCCCTCCTGCGCGAGCCATTGGCTCACGCGGGTGATTTTGCCTTCCCGCAGACACGGGGTGCCACGAATACGCCCGGTCACCCGCCCCTGAGCGTCGCGTTCGAGCTCGGTGGCGATCAGGGTGTCGATGCCAAAGACCTGGGCGATGGGGCCTGTGATGAAGTCGTTGGTGGCCGTCACCAGGGCCAGGCGGTCCCCCCGCTCGCGGTGCTGGCGCACCAGCGCCTGAGCGGACTCCCGCACGCAAGGCGCGATCACCTCCCGCATGAAACGGTCGGACATGCGTGCGATCTCGGCGGCGTCGCGGTCACGCCACGAGGCCGTGGCAAATTCGATGTAGGCGTGCATGTCCAGGCGACCGGCCTGGTAGTCCTGGAAGAAGCCGTCGTTGCGGGCTGCATGCGCCTGCGGGTCGGCCCATCCGATGCGCACCATGAACTCGCCGAAGGCGTGATCAGAGTCGGTGGGCAGCAGCGTACCGTCGAGGTCAAACAACGCAAGTCTCATGCATCCAGCTCCAAGCCCCGTTGAATCTCCAGGCCGGGTCGCAGCGGCTCCTCGGCCAGCATCTGCCTGAGCAGCGGCACCGTCAGCGCCCGGGCATGAGCCATCGCGTACTCGTCCAGACGGTCCAGCAAGCTCATCAGGTGCCCCAGATCACGTGCGAATCGGCTCAGCAGGTAGTCCATCACCTCATCACCCAGATGCACGCCGCGCCGGTCGGCCTCCCGGCGCAGTACCGCACGGGTCTCGGCTTCTGACAAGGGCAGCACCGCATGCACATGACCCCAGGCGAGGCGGCTGCGGAGATCGTCGCGCAAGGGCAAGTCCACTGGGGGGGTCAGGCCTGCAGCAGCCCAGGCCACGCCCTGCGACTGCGCCTCGACCAGCAGAGCGAAGGCCTGCTGCTGGGCCTGTGCATCCCAGTGTTGCACGTTGTCCAGGACCAAAAGACCAACTTCCGCGTCCACCTCCTGGTCGCCCACTGACGCGGGATCGAAACTGACGACCCGCCGGCCCGCCTGCAGGCAGGCATGCCCCAAGGCTGCCAAAAGATGGGACTTGCCGCTACCCGACGGACCCCAAAGGTACACCGGCGAAACCGGTGGCACCCGGGCACGCAACTGGGCCACCATCAGCGCGTTGGAGCCAGGACAAAGGATTCAAAACTGGCCAGCGGCTGCGGAACCAGCGGTAGCGGCACTTGCCTCATCCGGAGAACAGCCGGCTTTCCAGATAGGCCGACCGCAGGCGCTTGAGGGCCACCAGGGCCACGGCGCTCAGCGGCAATGCGACCAGCACGCCAACGAACCCGAACAGATGACCGAAGGCCAGCAGGGCGAAGATCACCGCCAGGGGGCTCAGGCCGATACGTTCCCCCACGAGGCGTGGTGTCAGGACAAAGCTCTCCAATAACTGGCCCAGGCCAAACACGACCGCCACGGCCACCAGCCCCTGAAGGCTTGCGAACTGCAGCATGCCTGCCAGCAAGGTCAGCACCAACCCCAGACCAAAACCGATGTAAGGGATGAAGACCGCCAACCCCGTGAAGACCCCCAGCGGCACGGCAAGATCAAAGCCGAAGAGTGCCAGGCCCACCGCGTAGTACACCGCCAGCACCAGCATCACGAGCAACTGACCTCGCAGGTACTGCCCCAGTAGGCCGTCACACTCATTCAAGAAGGTGTTCACGGAGTGCTCCTGCCTCCGGGGAATCAGGGCCTGCACACGCGCCACCAACTGGGGCCAGTCCATGAGCAGGTAAAACAGCACCACGGGTACCAGCACTGCGTTGCCCGCGATCGCCAGCGCCACGCTGCCGCCGATGCGTGCGGAACTCAGCAGCGCCGCCAGGCCCTCCTCGGCATTGGCATCCAGGTACTTCAGCACAAAGGCCTTGATGCTGGGCACGTCCAACGAGACATGAATGCCCTGCTGTGCCAACCACGGCGACAGCGTCTGGTTGAGCCGTTCGGCCAACAGTGGAATCTGAGCCTGCAACAACGGCACCTCCTTGGACAGGATGGGCACGATGAGCAAGACCGTCGCCAGCAACGCCAGCACCATGGCCACCTCCACGAGCAGCACGGCCAGCACGCGGGGCACTCGGCGCTGGGCCAGCTTCTCCACCGCCGGGTGCAGCGCATAGGCCAGGATGGCGCCGATGAGGAAGGGGGTCAGCACCGGCGCGAGCAGCCACAGCAGGCCGAAGCCGGCCAACCCGATGGCCAGCCAACCGAGGAAACGGCGTTGGGCGGGCTGCAGATTCATGTGGCCCAGCGTCCGTTCGGTGGCTGGCTGATGCGGGCCATGCGCTCGCGCAGCGCTGGCGCATCTTCGGCATCTGTGCAATGGGCGAGGTAGGTCTGCAGGTCAGCCAACGCCTGATCATCCAGCCCCAATTCCGCGCACGCCAGGCCGCGGTCCCGGTGCTCCGACCAAGCATCGGGTAGCAGGCGCACCAGGCGTTCCTGCACCTGGCGCAAAGCCGTCCAGTCCTCGGCCGCGAGGTGGATCTCCTTGAGGTTGCGCAGCAGCCGGGCCAGAAAATCGCGTGGGCTGGCCTCCTG
>CAISJH010000531.1 GCA_903885585.1 uncultured beta proteobacterium | reverse complement strand
GTGCCGGCCGGCCTCTGGTGCAGCACGCAGCTCGGGTCAATGGGCTTTTGCTTCGACAACGAGCTGGGTGCGTTGCAGCAGGAGGTTTCCGCGTTCGAGATCGACGCCCAGGCCGTGCGCTGGGCCGAATTCCTGCCCTTCGTGGAGGCCGGGGGCTACGAGCAGACGCGCTGGTGGACACCTGCCGGCTGGGCCTGGCGCGAGGCTGCCGGGTCTGGCGGTGCGAGCCAGCCTGGCGCGTACGGCGCGATGGGTGCGTTGAGTGCGATGGGCCCAGCAGCTCCGCGCTACCTGCGAAGGCAGGGCGGACATTGGCAGGTCTGGCGCCAAGGCCGGTGGGCACGGCTGGACCAGGCCGAACCGGCCTGCCACCTCACCTGGCATGAAGCCCAGGCCTGGTGCGCCTGGGCGGGCCGGCGCCTGCCCACCGAGTTCGAATGGGAGCGCGCGGTGCTCACGCAGCCCGAGGCCTTTGTCTGGGGCGATGTGTGGGAGTGGACCGCCACCCCCTTCGCCCCGTTTCCCGGCTTCGAGCCCCACCCGTACCGCGAGTACTCGGCCCCCTGGTTCGATGGCCGGCCCGTGTTGAAGGGCGCGTCCTTCATGAGCCAGCCGCGCATGCGTCACCCGCGCTACCGCAACTTCTTTGAAGCCCACCGCAACGACGTGCCGGCGGGGTTTCGCACCTGCACGGTGTGAAGCGCGCTGCTCAGCCCCAGGCGAGCCACACCCCGAACCAGCCGCGCGCGTCGGTCCAAGCCTCGGTCTGCGTGAACCCCGCCCTGCGCAGCAGCACCTCGAAAGCCTCGGGCGTCCATTTGTACGAGTTCTCGGTGTGGATGCGCTCGCCAGCGGCAAAGCGGCGCTCGGCGCCGGGCCAGCGCACCGTCAGGCTGCGCCGCGCTTCCAGGTGCATCTCGATGCGTGATTCGGCGGCGTTGAACACCGCCAGGTGCCGCCATTCGCGCAACTGGAAGTCCGCGCCCAGCAGGCGGTTGAGGTGGTTCAGCAGGTTCAGGTTGAAGGCGGCAGTGATGCCCAGCGCGTCGTCATAGGCGGCTTCCAGCACGTCCACGGGCTTGACCAGGTCCACGCCGATCAGCAGGGCGCCGCCATTGGCCACGCTGCGGGCCTGGCTCAGCAGGCGCAGGGCTTCAGCGGGGTTGAAGTTGCCGATGCTCGAGCCTGGATAGAACACCACCGCCGGCCCGGTGGTCAGGCCTTGGGGCAGGGCAAGTTCGGCCGAGAAGTCCAGGCCCACCCCGGCCATGGGCATCTGCGGGTGTTCTCGCTGCAGGCACTGCAGCGACTGGCGCAGGAACTCCACCGAGATGTCCACCGCCACGTAGCGCCCGGGCTGCAGCAGCGGGAACAGGCGCGAGGCCTTGGCGCAGTTGCCAGCGCCCAGGTCCACCAGCGCGGGCTCCGGCCCGGTGACGCCCCGCGCCGCCTGGCCCATGGCCGCGCCGTGCGTGGCCATGATGGCCGCCTCGGTGCGGGTGGGGTAGTACTCCGCGGTCTCGGTGATGGCGTCGAACAGCCTCGAACCCAGCGCGTCGTAGAAGAACTTGGGCGACACATGGGCCGCAGGCGCCCGCAGGCCGGTGGCGGCTTCAGCGGCCAGGGCCTGGTCGTCGCCGTGGTGCAGCTGGATGAAATCAGGCGTCATCGTGTAGAAACCTGCAGGCCCCTGAGGCAGGTCTTGTCCTTTCAGTCCACTCTAGCAGCCCCCACGGATAGAGTGCGCTCTCTCACGCGGGCGGCCTTGCCTTTCAGCCGTGGCCCGCGCGAGCCGTGACCGGCACGAGCTTTGCCCCGCAAGACCCGTGACTCGCAAGCTCGGGGGGCCGCCCGAGCACCCGCCCGCCTTTGTCTCACCCCAGCCCTGGAGCCTCCGATGATCAGCCTGTCTCCCTCCCGCACCCTGAAGGCCCTGATGACCTGCGCCCTGATGGTGTTTGGATCCTTGACGCACGCCCAGCAGGTCTTTCGCGTCACCACCATCCCCGAGGAGGCGGCCACGGAGCAGGTGCGCAAGTTCACCCCGCTGGCCAGCTACCTGGAGAAGCGGCTCGGCATGAAGGTGGAATTCACCCCCGTGAGCGACTACCCTGCGGCGGTGGAGGCCCTGGTCAACAAGAAGGTGGATCTGGTCTGGTTTGGCGGCTTCACGCACGTGCAGGCGCAACTGCGTTCGGGCGGCAAGATCGTGCCCATCGCCCAGCGCGAGGAGGACACCAAGTTCCAGTCGGTCTTCATCGCCAAGACCGACTCGGGCATCAAGACGCTGGCCGATCTGAAGGGCAAGCAGATCAGCTTCGGCTCGCAGAGCAGCACCTCCGGCCACCTGATGCCGCGGCACTTCCTGCTGCAGGCGCAGATCAACCCGGAGAAGGACTTCAGGCGCATCGCCTACAGCGGCGCGCACGATGCCACCATCGCCTCGGTGGTCAGCGGCAAGGTGGACGCCGCCGCGTTGGACATCACCGTGTGGCGCAAATTCGTGGGGGAGAACAAGGTCGACACCAAGGCGGTCAACGTCTTCTACACCACGCCCACCTTCTTCAACTACAACTGGTCCATGCACGTGGACACGGCAGCCGAGCTGCGCGAGCGCGTGAAGAAGGCCCTGCTGGACCTGGACCCGGCCACGCCCGAGGGCAAGGAGATCCTGCAACTCAACCGCGCCACGCGCTACATCCCCACCACGCCTGAGAACTACAAGGGCCTGGAGTCGGCCGGCCGCAGCGCCGGGTTGATCTGAGCCGCGCAGCGCTGATCTGAACTGATTCAAGACCAGCACCGTGAAGCTTGAACTTCGCGAGGTGGCCGCGCGCCACCCGATGGCCCGTGAGGGCGCCGCGCCGGCCCTCCAGAGCCTGTCGCTGAGCGTGGCCGCGGGCGAGCAGCTCGCGGTGATCGGGCCATCGGGCGCGGGCAAGACCACGCTGCTGCAGGTGCTGGCTTGCGCGATGCCGCCGACCCAAGGCCGGATCACGCTGGACGAGCGCGACCCCTGGGCCCTGCCGCGCCGTGAACTGCAGCGCCTGCGCGGCCGCTTGTTCCTGGCGCCGCAGGTGCCGCCACTGCCGCCGCGCCAACGCGTGGTGACTGCGGTGCTGGCTGGGCGCCTGCCGGCGCAAAGCCTGTGGGCCAGC
>CAISJH010000530.1 GCA_903885585.1 uncultured beta proteobacterium | reverse complement strand
CAGCCTTTGGTAACCAGCGAGTTGGTCTACGTCTTCGCAGAACCGAGCACGCAAACCTCCCGCCCTGTGCCCCCCATGCTCCGTTCGGCGCTCGAAGCCTTCGAGGCCCGCGAGCCCATGGTGAGCGTGGCCACAGGCACCTGGGCAGATCTGGCAAACACGGCCCACCCGCTGCGCCGCGCAGTCTTCGTGGAGGAGCAGGGTATTGATCCGGAGATCGAGGCCGACGCGGCCGATACCCAAGCCCTGCACGCCGTGGCCACCAATCGCTTCGGCATGCCCGTAGGTACGGGGCGCGCCGTGCTGGACGGGCAGGGTGGTGCCCGCATCGGGCGTATGGCGGTGCTGGCCAGCGTTCGCGGCGCCGGTGTGGGTGCGGCGACCCTTTCAGCGCTGGTAAAGGGCTGCCAACGGCGCGGAGCCAGCAACATCCTGCTGCACGCGCAACGGGATGCCGTGCAGTTCTACAGCCGACATGGTTTTGTTGCCAAGGGGCAACCCTTTGAGGAAGCCGGCATCGAGCATCAGGAGATGGTGCTGCGCTGACGGCGCCGTATCAGGCCAGCGCTGTGGCTGGCTCGAGCTGATTCAAACCGGTTCGAGAGGCAGCGGGTAAGGCAGGGCCTCGGGCTGCAGTCGCACGTCACCCGACGTGAGCTGGCCTTCGGCTGCGACCAAGGCGGACTTGCACTCGACGAGAGCCAAGCAGCGCCCGGCGCCATCCTTTGGTATCGCGGCCGCCAGCACCACCAAACCTGCAGGCTGGTCAGGGTCACTGGAATGGTGCACCTCCTGGCCGGCCTGCAGTGGCCCATCAGCCGTCATGAGGAACATGCGCCGCTTGAGCGTGCCTCGGTACTGACTGCGCGCCACCACCTCCTGGCCGGGATAGCAGCCCTTCTGGAAACTGACCCCGGCTGTGAGCTCCAGGTTCACCATCTGCGGAACGAACTGCTCCACGGTCGCGGCCACCACGCGTGCCACGCCGGCGCGAACCTCCAGCCAGTCCCACGTCGATCGATCCAGAGCGGGCAGCGCCAGTGCAGGGAGGCTGGCTGGCTGCACCAACAGCCAGCGGGAGTCGGAGGTGCCCGAGGGCAGCCGGATGGCGCTCGCGTCAGCCCCGAGCGCGAGCACTTGCCAGGCAGCCTGCGGTAGCTGCTGGGCTCCGGACGTGTCGGCCAGCCAGCGGTCCGCAGCCGGTCCACTCATGCCATACAGGGCCCACAGTCCCTCGCCCGATGTGAGCTTGCACTTGGCGCGCAACACAAACATGGACAGACGCTTGAGCGTGGGTGCAAGCAGATCGGCACTGCAAGCCAGCGCCACCTGTTCCGGCCCCACGCGCCAGGCGGTCAAAGTGGCCAGCAGGCGCCCCTTCGCCGAGCAGTAACCCGCCAGCTTGGCCTGTCCCTCAGCCCAATGCAGCATGTCCTGGGTCAGTTGACCTTGCAGGAAAGAGGTGGCGTCAGGGCCGGTGGCCAAGATAAGGCCCCAATGCTCCAGTCGGCAGACACCGCCTTCGTGTACGCTGGAATTCAGGGCAGGGGGCAGGGCGGTGGGCAAAGCGCTTTCAGAGGCCGAGGACGTCATGGCGTCATTATCATCAGCGGCCATGCCCCCCCAGCCACAGCGGTCTCGGCCGCCATCGCCCCGCAGCGCAGCACGCATCATCGTCTGGGCTGCGCTGTGCGCGTTCATCGCCGCCGCGTTGGTGGCGGGCGCCGCCGCCTGGTGGCTGTGGCGCCCACTGACACTGGCCAGTCCAGTGGTGGAACTGTCCATCGAGCCGGGCATGACGCCGCGTGAGGTCGCACAGGGCTGGGTGACCGCCGGGGTGGCCACCTCGCCAGACCTGCTTTTCGAGTGGTTCCGCTGGTCAGGCCAGGCGCGGCGCATCCGGGCCGGGAGTTACGCCGTGGAACCCGGGACCACACCGCGGCAACTGCTGGACAAGATGGTGCAGGGCGACGAGCAACTGGAAACTGTGCGGCTGATAGAGGGTTGGACCTTCCGGCAGTTCCGCCAAGCCTTGGCGCAGGCACCGCACCTGCGCCCGGCCACAGCCAGCATGAGTGAAGCCGAGCTCATGCAGGCCTTGGGCCGGCCTGGGGTCGCTCCAGAAGGGCGCTTCTTTCCCGACACCTACCGCTACAGCCGCGGCGTCAGTGATCTCACGGTCTTGAAGCGGGCCCATCAGTCCATGCAGCAACGACTGGAGACTGTCTGGGCTTCGCGTGAGAGCGGTCTGCCACTGCAGACTGCTGAAGAGGCGTTGATCCTGGCCTCCATAGTCGAGAAGGAGACGGGCCGCGCTGCAGACCGTGGGCGCATCGCGGGCGTGTTCGTGAATCGCCTGCGCATCGGCATGCCCCTGCAAACAGACCCCACCGTCATCTACGGGCTGGGAGACGCCTTCGATGGCAATCTGCGCAAGCGCGACTTGCAGGCCGACACTCCTTGGAACACTTACACCCGACGAGGCCTACCGCCCACCCCGATTGCCATGCCGGGGCTGGCCGCGCTGAGAGCCGCCGTACAACCTGAGGTGTCGAAGGATCTGTACTTCGTCGCCCGAGGTGACGGCAGCAGTGTCTTCAGCCCCACGCTGGAAGCCCATAATCGTGCTGTAAATCAATACCAGCGCGGTGGCCGCTGAATCGCGCGGCACGCGCCGGCAGTTCTTGCCAGCACCTTGTGCAAGTTGTCGCTGCCCCGTCGCACCGCTTCAGATCACCGCCAGGACGCCAACCCGATGACAGGGCGCTTCATCACCTTCGAAGGCATCGACGGCGCAGGCAAGTCGTCGCACATTCCCCGCCTGGCCGACTGGCTCCAGGCGCAGGGTCGGACGGTGCTCGTCACACGCGAGCCTGGTGGAACCCCCCTGGCGGAGACACTGCGCGAGTGCCTGCTGCATCAGTCCATGGACGCCATGACCGAGGCTTTGCTGGTCTTTGCGGCTCGCCGTGATCACCTGCAGCAGCAGATCCGGCCAGCCCTCGAGGCCGGCCACACCGTGTTGTGTGATCGCTTCACGGACGCGACTTTCGCCTACCAGGGGGCCGGCAGAGGCTTCGATCTGAAGGTCCTGACCCAGCTTGAGGCGTGGGTACAGAGCGGCCTTCAGCCCGACCTGACCTTCTTGTTCGACTTGCCCTCGGCGCAGGCTGCGCAACGCCGCGCGGCCGTTCGGGCGGCCGACCGCTTCGAAGCGCAGGATGAAAATTTCTTCGACCGCGTGCGGTCGGGATACCAACTGCGCCGAGCCGCCCAGCCGGGCCGCTTTGCGTTGCTCGACGCCAGCCAGACGCCAGCAGAGGTGTGGACACAGCTTAGGCGAGCCCTGGAGGCGCGAGGGTGGTGACCCGCCGTGCCGATACGGTGGCTGACGGCCCGCAGCCCCTGCGCCCCGAGGCGCTGGCCCTACCGTGGCTCGCCCCTATGCTTGAAGAGACCCTCCGAACGCACCAAGGGCATGCGCTGCTGGTGTGCGGCTCAGCCGGTGCGGGAGCACTTGAGTTCGTGTTGCGCCTGTCGCAGGCCTGGCTGTGCGAGCAGCCGCCCCAGAGCACCGCCGCCGTGGGCGCTTTGGAGGGCGGCCTGCAGGTGGCCTCAGGTCGCCCCTGCGGGCATTGCGGCAGTTGTCGCCTGTTTCTCGCACATACACATCCCGATTTCCGGCTGCGGGTGCCCGAGGCCGTGGCGGTATCCCACGGCTGGCCGGTGCAGTTGGACGAGCGGCGCAAGCCCAGCCGGCAGATCCGGATTGACGAGGTGCGCCAGGCCATCGACTGGATGTCCACCACCTCGGGGCGGGGGCAAGGCAAGGTACTCGCACTGCACCCGGTCGAGGCGATGAACGCCGCTTCCGCCAGCGCTTTGCTCAAGACCTTGGAGGAACCGCCTTCTGGTGCGCGCCTGGTGCTCAGCACCGCAGACCCGGCCTTGCTGATGCCCACCATCCGCAGCCGATGTCAGCTGCTTCGTTTGGCCCCGCCACCCAGACCGGTGGCGCTGCAGTGGCTGCAGAGCCAAGGTGTGGCGGACGCCTCCGTGCTGCTGGATGGGGCAGGGGGCATGCCCTTGACAGCCTTGCAGTGGAGCCAAGAGGGGTTGACTGGCAGCGCCTGGGCCTCTGTGCCTCAGGCCGTGGCGCGCGGCGACGCCAGCGTCTTCGGTGGCTGGCCCGTATCGCGGGTGCTCGATGCCTTCCAAAAGCTCTGCCATGACGCCGGCTCCACACAGCTGGGAGGCTCAGCCCGCTTTTACCCGGCCGCTCAGCTGCCTGCGGGTGCCTCGCTGGATCGTCTGACGCAGTGGTTCAAGTCTCTGCAGCGAGTGACGCGACATGCCGAGCACCCCTGGAGCGAGCCGCTGCTGATCGAGTCACTGGTTGCCGAGGGTCGCGGCGTCTGGGAGGCGCAGGCAAAGCGGCGTGCGGCGCGCGGCAGCGCTACCCCCGAGCACGCAACCCTTGGATCTTGAGGCCTGAGTACCGGATGGCTCCTGCGCCCACCACCGCTGTTTCCTCTCGCCCCAGCGTCATCCAGCTGGTGTTTCGGGACAAGGCCATGTTGTACGGCGCCTACATGCCCAGTCTCCTGCACGGAGGGCTGTTCGTCCCGACCACGCGCAGCCACCGCTTGGGCGACGAGGTCTACCTCCTGGTCGCGTTGCCGGATGACCCCACCCGATATCCCGTCGTGGGCACCGTGGCCTGGATCACACCCGCCAAATCTCCGAGCGGGCGACCTCAAGGCATTGGCGTGCATTTCCCGTCAGACGAGAAGACCCAGGGCCTGCGGCTGCGCATCGAGGAGTTGCTGGGCACCTTGCTGGCGGGCGCGCAACCCACACAGACGCTCTGAAGGCAGCACTTCCGATGTTCGTTGACTCACACTGCCACCTGACCTTCGGTGAATTGAACGATCGACTGCCCGCGATCCGGGAGGCGATGGCCGCTGCCCAGGTGGACAGAGCGCTGTGCATTTGCACGACCCTGGAAGAGGCGCCACGCGTTTTGGCGTTGGCGAGAGAGCACGACAACTTCTGGGCCACGGTGGGCGTGCATCCCGACAACGAGGGTGTGCAGGAGCCTGACGTACCAGCCTTGCTGGCACTGGCCCGCGAGCCGCGTGTGGTTGCGATTGGCGAGACCGGGCTGGACTACTACCGCCTTGGCGAGCGCAGCGTTGCCGACATGGAGTGGCAACGCGACCGGTTTCGTGTGCACATCCGGGCTGCGCGTGAGGCTCGACTGCCCCTGGTGGTGCACACCCGGAGT
>CAISJH010000529.1 GCA_903885585.1 uncultured beta proteobacterium | reverse complement strand
CGGTCCGGCTGGCGGAAAAGTCTACTTTTGTGATTCCGAGGTGACGAGATGACGGCAGCAAGCGCAACAGCATCGATAACCGAGAACTTGCCTTGGTGGCGCGTGGGCATGGTGTGGCTGGTGCTGGGAGGCCCGGCGGCGGTGGTTCTGGCCTGCATCGTGACGGTGACGATCGCCGTGAAGGGTGCGGAGCCGGTGCTGACCACCCAGAGCACGGAAAAGTTCTCTGACAAACCAGCGGTGCAGGGCCGCAACCACGCAGCCACACCCACTGCCCCGAAGTGATCAAGTCCAGGCCAGCTCCTGCGAGAGCCGAAATCTCGACCACCCGGCGTGCTGGGCCTACCCGGCCCATTCAAGGACTCAAAGGTTTCAGCAGGCGCTGGCGTTGACGATCTGACGTAAGGCGGCCTGGTCGAGGATGCGAATCTGCCGCTGCTTGACCTCCAGAACGCCCTCGTCTTGAAACTTCGAGAAGGTCCGGCTGACGGTTTCCAGCTTGAGCCCCAGGTAGCTGCCGATCTCCTCCCGCGTCATGCGCAGGATGAGCTCGCTGCGGGAAAACCCGCGCGTGTGCAGTCGCTGTGTCAAGTTCAGCAGAAAGGCTGCCAGCCGCTCCTCGGCTCGCATGCTCCCGAGCAGCAACATGACACCATGATCGCGAACGATCTCGCGGCTCATGATCTTGTGCAGCACGCGCTGCAACTCCGGCAACTGGCCGGACAGGTGCTCCAGGTCATGGAAGGGGATGACGCACACCGTCGAATCCTCCAGCGCCACCGCATCGCAGGCGTGGCGCTCGGTGCTGATGCCGTCCAGGCCCAGCAGCTCTCCCGACATCTGAAAGCCTGTCACCTGATCGCGGCCGTCTTCGGCGGACACGCAGGTCTTGAAGAAGCCCGTCCTGACCGCAAACAGGCTCTGGAAGTTGTCGCCTGTTCTGAACAGGGTCTCGCCTCTGGACACACTGCGCCGGCTGGACACCAGCGTGTCGAGTTGCTGCACCTGGTCGGCCGACAAGCCGACAGGCAGACACAACTCGCGAAGGTTGCAGCTTGAGCACGCCGTCTTGAAGGGCTCCAGACGGATGGGAGCGGCGACAGTCATGGTCGATTCCTCCGGCATTCGCGGCCGCCGTCGTGACTTGAATACCCGTATGGCGGCGCGCCACTTGTCGTTTTCGTTCTTTTTTCCTGGGTATGGCCCCAGGCATCAGCACTTGTTCCAGGTCAAGCTCCCTCAAGCCCGACACGGGCAAAGTGTAGTCGCATGAACATCTCGACCAGCGAAATCCGGTTCATGGCGCAGGGGTGGTGCTTCGTGCTGGCCATCGCGATGACCTTCGACCGGTATCTGCAGACAGGTCAGAACCGCGACAGCTTCTCCCGGATCATTTAGGCATGGACCTGACCCTGGCCTTGACCGCCTTCCTGATGGGGCTGGCGGGAGCCCCGCATTGCGCTGCGATGTGCGGACCCAGTTGTGCAGCGGTGCTGGGCGGCAGTGAATTCCGCCCAGGGTCTCCCAGCGGAGTTGCGAGTGTGTCGCTCAGCTTTCATGCCGCCCGCGTGGCCAGTTATGCGTTGGCCGGGGCGCTGGCGGCCGCGGGCGTCGGCCTGCTGGCCTGGGCGGGTCAGGCGGCGCCGTGGGTGAAGCCCTTGTGGATGCTGCTGCACTTGGCGGCCCTGGTGCTAGGCCTGTGGCTGGCGCTGACCGGTCGACAACCCGCCTTCATGTCGAAGATCGGCAAGGCGCGCCACAACCCGCGCGCGCCACGGCGGGTGCATGTGGTGTCGGGTACGAGCGCGGCCCTGCCGCTCAGCCGCGGCTTGACGCCGGGAAGTCTGGCAGCGGTGTCTGCCGGCTCGCTCTGGGTGATCTGGCCCTGCGGCCTGCTGCAATCGGCTCTGGTGGTCTCCGGCTTGGCCAACACACCGTTGTCGGGTGCCTTCGCCATGGCGGCTTTTGCCTTGGCGTCGTCCATGGGCCTGCTGTGGTTGCCCCATCTGTGGCGATGGTGGGTTCAGCGTTCGGGGTCGACAGCTGCAAGGGTGCGCTACGAGCGGTGGTTGGTCCGCCTGGCGGGGGCCCTGCTGACGTTGGGCTCGGTCTGGGCGCTTGGCCAGGATGTCTGGGGCCGGGTCTGGGCCTATTGCTTCGGCTGACGTTTGGTCGGCGAGCGCCCTGCGGATGTGAGACCCGCGCCACGGCCGCTTCGCAAGTTAAACCTGGGGTGAGCTAAAGCAAAACGCCCGGCAAAGCCGGGCGTTTTGTCTGGGTGCAGCACCGAGGTGCTGGCCCTGGAGATGAAGAATTTACTTCTTCTTCTCTTCCTTCTTGGCTTCAGCCTTCTTGGCAGCGGAGGCAGCAGCCTTGGGGGCTTCAGCCTTCTTCTCTTCCTTCTTGGCGGCAGGAGCCGGGGCTTGAGCGGAGGCAGCGAAGGAGAAAGAGGCGGCGATCAGGGCGGCCAGGATCTTGGACATGGAATTACCTTTCGAAAGTTTTTAATCCACCACCCGTCGAGGGGTGGCATGTCCAAAACGCACCTCTGGGTCAGTCGGTTGACAGGTGCCTCCACTAGAATTCGGCTCGTTTTCAACGGCCAAGAAGCGCCAGAGGCGGAGACCCATTACATGTACCAGCACGTCAAGGTTCCCGAGGGCGGGAAGAAGATCACCGTCAACGCGGACTATTCCCTGAATGTCCCCGATCAACCGATCATCCCCTACATCGAGGGTGATGGCACCGGTTTCGACATCACGCCGGTGATGATCAAAGTGGTGGACGCTGCCGTGGCCAAGTCCTACGGCGGTGCACGCAAGATCCACTGGATGGAGGTCTACGCGGGAGAGAAGTCCACCCGCATCTACGGACCTGACGTCTGGCTGCCCCAAGAGACGCTGGACATCGTCCGCGAGTACGTGGTGTCGATCAAGGGCCCGCTGACCACGCCCGTGGGCGGTGGTATCCGCTCGCTGAACGTGGCCCTGCGCCAGGAACTGGACCTCTACGTCTGTCTGCGCCCCATCCAGTATTTCAAGGGCGTCCCCAGCCCCCTGAAGGAGCCGGAAAAGACCAACATGGTCATCTTCCGTGAGAACTCCGAAGACATCTACGCCGGCATCGAATACGAAGCTGAGAGCGACAAGGCCAATAAGTTGATCAAGTTCCTGATCGACGAGATGGGCGTCAAGAAGATCCGCTTCCCCAACACTTCGGGCATCGGCATCAAGCCTGTGTCGCGCGAAGGCACCGAGCGTCTGGTGCGCAAGGCCATCCAGTACGCGATTGACAACGACAAGCCTTCCGTGACGATCGTCCACAAGGGCAACATCATGAAGTTCACGGAAGGCGGCTTCCGCGACTGGAGCTATGCGCTGGCGCAGCGCGAGTTCGGCGCCGAGCCCATCGACGGCGGACCGTGGTGCAAGATGAAGAATCCGAAGACCGGGCGCGAGATCGTGATCAAGGATTCGATCGCCGACGCCTTCCTGCAGCAGATCCTGCTGCGCCCGGCGGAGTACTCGGTCATCGCCACCCTCAACCTCAACGGCGACTACGTCTCCGACGCTCTGGCGGCGCAGGTGGGTGGCATCGGCATCGCCCCGGGCGCCAACCTGAGTGACTCGGTAGCGATGTTCGAGGCCACCCACGGCACGGCCCCCAAGTACGCAGGCAAGGACTACGTCAATCCCGGCTCCGAGATTCTCTCGGCCGAGATGATGCTGCGCCACATGGGCTGGGTGGAAGCCGCCGACGCGATCATCTCCTCGATGGAGAAGTCGATCCAGAGCAAGAAGGTCACCTATGACTTCGCGCGTCTGATGGACGGCGCTACGCAGGTTTCGTGCTCTGGTTTTGGCCAGGTCATGATCGACAACATGTAACTACGGTGACAAGGCCACCCGCGGCTGCCCCTGCAGCAGCGGTGCTGACATGCCTTTCCACCCGTCTGAAAGCCCGGCCCGCCCTGCGCGCCGGGCTTGTTTTTTAGGCGTGCTTAACGGTTTCATCCGGAGGTCTGTCGGGGATCCCCCACACCCCAGTGATTGAGGATCTGTGTGCATAGAATGGTCCATGCCTGATCGACCCGACGAACCCTCACCGCCTGCGCCCAAACTGCCCGGCGATGGTGGTCACGGCGCCGCCGTCGTTGAACGGCAAACGGCGCGAACCAAGCCGCCGTCCCTGTTCCAGGTGGTCATGCTCAACGATGACTACACGCCGATGGAGTTCGTCATCCGCGTGCTCCAGCAGTTCTTTCAGCATGACCTCGAAACGGCCACGCTGATCATGTTGAAGATTCACCACGAAGGCCGTGGCGTCTGCGGGGTCTACACCCGCGACGTTGCTGCCACCAAGGTCGAGTTGGTGCTGGCTGCAGCACGGCGCGACCAGCACCCGCTGCAATGCCTTATGGAGTCCGCATGATTGCGCAAGAACTGGAAGTCAGCCTGCACATGGCCTTCGTGGAAGCGCGCCAGCAGCGGCACGAGTTCATCACCGTGGAGCATCTTTTGCTTGCGCTGCTGGACAACCCTTCAGCCGCTGAAGTCCTGCGTGCCTGCGCTGCCAGCATCGAAGACCTTCGCAAGAGCCTGGTCTCTTTCATCAAGGAGAACACGCCCACGGTCTCCGGTACGGAGGAAGTGGACACTCAGCCTACGCTCGGGTTCCAGCGCGTGATCCAACGCGCCATCATGCACGTGCAATCCACCGGCAGCGGCAAGAAGGAAGTCACAGGCGCCAACGTGCTCGTGGCCATCTTTGGTGAGAAGGATTCTCATGCCGTCTACTACCTGCATCAGCAGGGCGTGACGCGACTCGACGTCGTGAACTTCATTGCGCACGGCATCAAGAAGTCTGATCCTCCTGAGCCTGCGAAGTCAGGGGAGGGCGCCTCCCAGGAAGGCGGCGACAAGGAAGAAGCCGCTGATGGCAAGGCCACGCCGCTGGACCAGTTCACACAGAACCTCAACCAGATGGCGCGCGATGGCAAGATCGACCCGCTGATCGGCCGTGAACACGAGGTGGAGCGCGTCATCCAGGTCCTCTGCCGCCGCCGCAAGAACAACCCGCTGTTGGTGGGAGAGGCTGGCGTGGGCAAGACCGCGATTGCCGAGGGCTTGGCCTGGCGCATCACCCAGGGCGACGTGCCCGAGATTCTGTCGTCTTCCACCGTTTACTCCCTCGACATGGGGGCCTTGCTGGCGGGCACCAAGTACCGTGGAGACTTTGAGCAGCGCCTCAAGGGTGTGCTCAAGCAACTGAAAGACCAGCCCAATGCGGTGCTGTTCATCGACGAGATCCACACCCTGATTGGCGCAGGTGCTGCCTCGGGCGGTACCCTGGACGCCAGCAACCTCCTGAAGCCGGCGCTGTCGAACGGGAGCATGAAGTGCATCGGCGCCACGACTTTCACCGAGTACCGGGGCGTCTTCGAGAAGGATGCTGCTCTGTCCCGCCGCTTCCAGAAGATCGACGTGGTGGAGCCCTCCGTCGAACAGACGGTGGAGATCCTCAAAGGCCTGAAGTCCCGTTTCGAGGACCATCACGGCATCAAGTACGCCCTCGGCGCGTTGCAAGCCGCGGCTGAACTGTCAGCCAAGTACATCAACGACCGCCATTTGCCCGACAAGGCGATCGACGTGATCGACGAGGCCGGCGCTGCCCAGCGCATCCTGCCCAAGACCAAACAAAAGAAGACCATCACCCGCGCTGAGGTCGAGGACATCGTGGCCAAGATCGCACGCATTCCGCCAGCCAGCGTGTCCAGCGACGACCGAGGCAAGCTGAAGACCTTGGACCGTGACCTGAAGAGCGTGGTGTTCGGTCAGGAGCCTGCCATCGATGCGTTGGCCGCCGCCATCAAGATGGCCCGCTCGGGCCTGGGCAAGCCGGAAAAGCCGATCGGCTCCTTCCTGTTCAGCGGCCCCACGGGTGTGGGCAAGACCGAGGTGGCCAAGCAACTGGCCTACATCCTGGGTATCGAGTTGATCCGGTTTGACATGTCAGAGTACATGGAGCGTCATGCGGTCAGCCGCCTCATCGGTGCGCCTCCGGGGTATGTGGGATTCGATCAGGGCGGCCTGCTGACCGAGGCCGTTACCAAGAAGCCGCATTCGGTGCTGTTGCTCGACGAGATCGAGAAGGCTCACCCTGATGTCTTCAACGTGCTGTTGCAGGTGATGGACCACGGCTCGTTGACCGACAACAACGGCCGCAAGGCTGACTTCCGCAACGTGATCCTGATCATGACCACGAACGCGGGTGCCGAAACCATGAACAAGGCCACTATCGGCTTCACCAACAAGCGCGAGCAGGGTGACGAGATGGCCGACATCAAGCGGCTGTTCACGCCGGAGTTCCGCAACAGGCTGGACGCCATCGTCAACTTCCGTGCCTTGGACGAAGAAATCATCTTGCGCGTGGTGGATAAATTCCTGCTGCAACTGGAAAGCCAGCTGGGGGAGAAGAAGGTCGACGTGACCTTCAGCGATGCGTTGCGTCGTCATCTCGCCAAGACAGGTTTCGACCCCTTGATGGGTGCGCGCCCCATGCAGCGCCTGATCCAGGACACGATCCGCCGGGCGCTCGCGGACGAACTGCTGTTCGGCCGGTTGGTCGACGGCGGTCGCTTGAAGGTAGACATCGACGACGCTGGCAAAGTGCTGCTGGACATCCAGCCGCCCAAGAAGAGCGACCGTTCCAAGCCAGAGCCTGCGACGGTCTAGTCCCTCACGCTTGTGCAGTTGCGCTGCGACTGTCCGCCGATGAGAGCAGGCGAGCCAGGTGATCCTGCTTGAAGTAGCGCTGCAGCAGGCCGTACACCGCAGGGTGTTCGGCCAGCAGTCCTTCAGGCGCCACAAAGAAGGCCTCGCTGGTCACCGCAAAGAACTCGTCTTCTGATGATGCACCGTAAGGGTCCACGACGGTAGCCTCTCCAGCATCCACTGCGCGGCAAAAGGCCAGATAGGCCTCGTCAAAGGTGCTGCGCCACTCCGTGGGGCTGATGTCCAGAGGTAGCCGAGGCATGCCATCAGGTACACCATCGGCCATGTCCAACACGTGCGCAAACTCGTGGATGACCACGTTATAGGCCTGCGAAGCCTTGGCCCCTGCGGAGCGCACATCGCGCCAGGACAACATGACCGGTCCGCCTTGGACCGTCTCTCCGGAAAGCGTTTCCTCGTATTCGTGGACCACGCCATCATCGTCGGCGATCTCTCGCCTGACCCTGGCCAGACCACGGTGCACCACGATGCCCACAAAGTCGTCATAGGCCGAGAGGCCCATCCGCAACACTGGCAGGCAGGCCTGCGCGGCGATGGCCACCGCCATGTCGTCTGTCACCACCAAGCCGTGGGCCCCGGTGAACTCCTTGCGATCGAGGAAGAGACTGGTCAACCGCCTCAACTCGACTCCCTCGAGGGTGTCCGCCCTGGGCAAGAAGGCAAACCGCTTGAGGGTGCGCCGCCACAAGGCTTCGGGAATGGCTCGTCGCGCCAGCGCCGCGTTCTCGCGACGCTGCCTCCACCTGTCCAACCATTGCGTCCACATGGCCGCAGCCGCTCAGCCGGTCTGGCGAGTCACGTTCGCCGCGAGAGCCCCTTGGACGGATCCGTTCGACGGGGCCATCCGCTTCAGGCCGCTCGCATCCAGTCGCAGCACTTCGGCCCTGGGGCACCCACCATCCAGGTCCCAATCGCTCAGCACCACGCGCCCCGCGGCGTCACCCCATGATTCCCGCCCTGGCCGGTGGGTGTGCCCATGGATCAGCAAACCGGCACCCGCTTGCTCCAGCCAGGCCAAGCCCTCCGTCTGATCTACATCGGCCCAAAGCGACGTGTCAGACGCGGCCGACTTGCGTGACTGGCTCTCAGAGCGGATACGGCTGGCGACGGCCCAGCGCTCCTCAAACGGCTTGTTCAGGAAGTCGCGCTGCCAGGTGCCGCTGCGTACCATGCCCCTGAACTGCTGGTACTCCACGTCCTCCAGGCACAGGGCATCGCCGTGCGACAACAGCCAGCGCTGGCCGAACGCATGCAGGCTGGTGGGGTCGCTCATCAGGTGCAAGCCAGCCGCCGCGCACAGGTCGGCGCCGACGAGGAAGTCTCGGTTGCCCGGCATGAAGCCCAGCCACAGCCGCTGAGACTGGGCCCGCATGGCTCCCACGCAGGCCTGCTCGAAAGTCCGGTGCCGCTGGTCGTCGCCCACCCAGACCTCGAACAGGTCTCCGAGGATCAGCACAGCCTGGGCATCGGTGGTCTCCAGATGCTCCAGGAAGGCCTGCGTTGTGCGCGGCATAGCCTCGCACAGGTGCAGGTCAGAAAGCAGGTCGATGGCCTGCCAGTGCGTTGGCGCCGTCAGGCAGGCGGTCTCAGGCACGGCAGGCTAGGGAGGCTTGGATCAGGCCACCTCGACGGCCTTGTCGATGGTCACGCTCTCCAGCGGCACATCGTCATGGAAGCCGCGGCGGCCGGTCTTGACCGCTTCGATGCGGT